>CAXMOQ010000008.1:0-31139 GCA_964195015.1 uncultured Flavobacteriaceae bacterium
TTTGAACTATTCTTTTTTAGTATCATGCTCATTCTTTTTGGGTCACTTGTTTTTGCTAACGACGTGTTTGAAAACGTTATTTCTCCAGTTTTGTTTCTTATAAATATTGCTTCAGGAATAGTCATTTTTTCAGGCCGAAGACACCAATCTTGGTTTACGATTGCCGTATTTTTTATAGCATTAATTGTTTTAGTTTACCGATTTATATCACGTTCGGAAAATGCAACTTTAGATTATATCAAACTTGTAGTATATTTTGCATTTTATAGTTTAGTTACCTTCGAAATCATAAGACAAGTTTGGAATGCCGAAGCTGTAAATAAGAATGTTATTTTTGGGCTTATGAGCGGGTATGTTGCTCTAGGGCTTCTAGGTTTTTTTGCGTTTTTTTGTATTGAGTTGTCTGCACCAAATTCTTTTAACGGACTGCTTATTGATGCGCCTTTTACCGACAAGGTTGATGAACTGTTATACTATAGTTACATTACGTTAATGACCATTGGTTATGGCGATATAACACCTGTTTCCAACGTGGCTCAAAAGGCATCTATGTTTTTTGCCATGATGGGACAATTTTATCTGGTTATTATTATGGCTGTGGTCATCGAAAAATACATGCGGCACAATAAGAATTCTTAATTTTTTTAAAGAAAGAATTGTATTTTTGTACTTCAAAACATAGTCATGTATAAGTTTATTATTCGTCCCTTATTTTTTTTTTTCGATCCTGAAAAAATTCATCATTTTACCTTTTCATTTATTCGTTTTATCAATATAATTCCGTTGGTCTCGGGACTATTTAAAAGTCTGTATTTGGTTGAAGATAAACGTTTGGAAAAAACATTATTCGGACTTACGTTTAAAAACCCAGTTGGTTTGGCTGCTGGGTTTGATAAGGATGCCAAGCTATTTAACGAGCTTTCTAAACTCGGATTTGGTTTTATCGAGATAGGAACACTAACACCAAAGCCACAATCTGGAAATCCAAAAAAACGTTTATTCAGATTAAAAGCAGATGAAGCGATTATTAACCGTATGGGATTTAATAATGGCGGTGTCGAGGACGCTGTATTGAGATTAAAAAAGAATAAAGGCGTTCTTATTGGTGGAAACATTGGCAAGAATAAAGTAACCCCAAATGAAGATGCTGTTGATGATTATAAATTTTGTTTTGAAGCCTTGTTTGATTATGTCGATTATTTTGTAGTGAATGTAAGTTCGCCTAACACACCTAATCTACGCGCATTACAGGATAAAGAACCCTTAACAAAACTTTTGCAAGTTTTGAAAAATGAAAATATTAAGCACCAAAGCCCAAAGCCTATATTGCTTAAAATTGCTCCAGATTTAACCAATGAGCAATTACTGGATATTATCGATATTGTAAAAGACACCAAAATTGACGGCGTTATAGCTACAAATACCACCATTTCACGTGAAGGTCTGCAATCCGAAAACAAGAAAGAAACAGGAGGTTTAAGCGGAAAACCATTAACCAAGCGATCAACTGAAGTGATTCGGTTTTTATCTAGAGAAAGTAATAAAGCCTTTCCAATTATTGGTGTAGGCGGGATTCATTCGGCAAAAGATGCCCTTGAAAAACTGGAGGCGGGAGCCGATTTAATTCAGCTTTATACTGGATTTATCTATGAAGGTCCTGCACTCATAAAACAAATAAACAAGGCTTTACTGAACAACTAATTTCTGCGTTTTACTTTGCCCTTCAACGGTATTTATTTTTAAAAGATAAATGCCATTATGTAATGTTTCAAGATTTAGGTCAACAAAACTTAAACCTTCCTTCAGGTTCACATGATTAACAAGCTGTCCCAAAGTACTGTAAACTTCAACAGTACTCACATTTTTATTTTGAATATTCGAAATAGTAAGTTTGCCTTTTGTTGGGTTAGGAAATATTCTAACGCTATTTAACGTGTCAAAATCATCTGCGCTCAAAACAGATTTCAATGTAATAGTTAACGTGCCAATTTTATTACTACCAAAAGGAGAAACATTTACCAAACTTGTAATATCACCTTGGGGCATTGTGACTAAATCAGCCGAGGTGTAACCAGTACCGCTATCTGTTCCAGCATCATAAGGAAACATATCAATAATAATAGTACCCGTTTTCCAATTATTACCGCCATCTAAAAGCGAAAAACCATTGATTCCAATAAACCAATCAGGACTGGGCGCAATCATAGATGCCAGACTTAAAAGAGGGAAGTCCTCACTTACTTCAATATTTGATAAGGTAGCCGATCCAAGTGCGCCTCCAGAAAAACTTTCTTGTAACCATTGGTCGGCAGTGCCTCCAGTTATGGCTGTTGTTACTTCACCCATAAAAGTTGAATTCCCACCTTCTTCCGCTACAAACTTAATACCAGGGCTTGCCATTTCTCCCATCTCCAGAAATGTAACGCTACTGTTATGTGTTGCGCCATCAAGATCGGACCAATGCGGATTTGGTGGTAAAGTGCCATGATCGGCTGCATTCCAAACACTGGTAAAAGTAATATCGTAAGTTGCAATACTTTGGCTTAAGACTACAGATGAAATTAAAAAAAGAAGAAAGAAGAAATTAAACTTAAGGGAGTAAGTAATTGTTTTCATGAGGTAAGATATTTAGTGTTTGGTTATTATAGTCGACCTAATTAAAAATTGCTTACTTTTTTATGGGCTCTAATTTGGAGGGAATATTTTCATATTATTTTTTAGAAAAATAGTAGTAATTTTAAAGTCTAATTAAAGCATGAATGTCTGCCAACGTAAAAATTATTGAATGTCCGCGAGATGCTATGCAAGGCATTAAAGATTTTATACCTACTAAAGAAAAAGTGCAGTATATTCAATCTTTAATTCGAGTAGGTTTTGACACCATAGATGTTGGGAGTTTTGTATCGCCAAAAGCAATTCCGCAAATGGTTGATACCGCGGAGGTATTAGCACAACTCGATTTGGGTAATACAACCAGTAAATTACTAGCGATCGTAGCTAATGTAAGAGGTGCACAAATGGCTTCACAATACGATGAAATAGATTATTTAGGGTATCCGTTTTCAATTTCCGAAAACTTCCAAATGCGGAATACACATAAAACCATAGCACAGTCGGTATTGATATTAGACGATATTTTAAATATTGCGGATAATACAAATAAACAAGTTGTTGCTTATTTATCTATGGGTTTTGGAAATCCATATGGCGACCCATGGAATGTTGATATTGTTGGCGAATGGACGGAGCGTTTAAGTAGCATGGGCGTTAAGATTCTGTCTTTGAGTGATACCATTGGGAGCTCTAATGCCGAAAATATAGCATACCTGTTTTCTAATTTAATTCCGAAATATCCAGATATCGAATTTGGAGCACACTTACATACAACACCTTCCAGCTGGTTTGAAAAAGTAGATGCCGCTTACAATGCTGGGTGCAAACGCTTTGATGGCGCAATTCAAGGATTTGGTGGCTGCCCAATGGCAAAAGATGAACTTACCGGTAATATGCCAACAGAGAAATTACTATCCTATTTTACTTCAAAAAAGCACAATCAATTAAACGCATTAAGCTTCGAAAGCGCTTACAATGAGGCTTCTAAAATCTTTAACCAATACTATTGAGTTCGGGTATAAAATATTTTTTATTATTTTATTTAAAATTATTCTAAATAAGCTTTGGTAATATCATTTTCTATTTTATTTTAGCCGATGAAATAATTAACTATTTAAAATCATTCTAAATAAAAAAAATGAAGAAGGCTATCTTAACCATAGCAATTTTAGTATCTGGTTTTGGATTTTCCCAAACCAAAAGCCAGGATACTACAGCAACAAAAAATCAACAGCAAAACGCAGCAGAGAATATCTTAAGCGGTAACATTTCAAAAGGTGTTACCGTTGGTGGTTATGCACAAGTAGACTATAACCAACCAGAGGGACAGAATGGAGAATTGGATGTTCATCGTATGGTTTTGTTACTGGGTTATAAGTTTAATGATAAAGTACAGTTTGTAACAGAAATTGAATATGAACATGTAAAAGAGGTATATATTGAACAAGCTTTTCTGCAATACAGTTTAAACGATCGTGTAAACTTAAGAGGTGGTTTAATGCTAGTACCAATGGGACTTATTAATGAATATCATGAACCTACAACCTTTAATGGTGTGGAACGGCCAAATGTAGACAAGAGTATTGTACCAACGACTTGGAGAGAAATTGGGATTGGTGTGACTGGTAAGTTTGATGAGATTTCTTTGCGTTATCAAGCCTATATTTTCAACGGATTTGCATCAGTTAATGGCGATAAATATTTAGGGGGAAGTAACGGACTTCGTAATGGACGTCAAAAAGGAGCAGAGTCGGTTATAAACACGCCAAACCTTTCGGCAAAAGTAGATTTTTATGGTCTGCTAGGGCTTCGTTTAGGACTTTCAGGTTATTTTGGTAGAACACAGGCCGAAGATGACGTACAGGATATTGATGGTGCCGATGTTGGTATTTCTATGTTTGGATTAGATGCCAGATATGTTAACAAGCGTTTTTCGGCAAGAGGCGAATATATTCAAGCTATCTTAACCGATAGCGACGCTTACAATGCATTATATGATGCAGATTTAGGTTCAGAACTTAAAGGATGGTATGTTGAAGCAGCCTATAACTTATTCTCGCTTGACAAAGAACAAAAGTTAGATGCTTTTGTGCGTTACGAGCAGTATGATACGCATGCAGCAACGCTTAATGCAGAAATTCCAAGGAATTTGGGATACGATAGAAACGAATGGACAATGGGATTAAGTTACCACCTTACACAAGGTGTTGTTGTGGCAGCCGATTATCAATTTAAAAATAATGCTACCGATGCAGACCTTCCAAACCAATTAAATATTGGTTTTGGCGTATGGTTTTAACAACATAAATTTGCCATACTTAATCTTTTGACGCCGTTCAAGAATAAGTATGGCAAATAAATTATCTTTACCGAATGAATTTTAAGCAGGGTTTCATATTAATAGGTTCTTTTTTAATGCTTTCTTTTGGTCTTCCACAGGACATTCAAAAGAAAGTGGACAAAGAAATTAGAACTACATTTAATATTGAAGAATTCACATGCAATGCGGTCTCTATTTCTGCTGAAGTCATGCAAATATTGCCCTCATCCTTCAGAAAAGATAACTTTTTCGAAATCACATCGAACCAAACCCGTTTGGGTTATGCCTATGTTGCAAAAGCAGCAAGTAAAATGGATGAATTTGATTATCTTGTTTTGCTAGACCAAGATTTGATTGTGTTAAAGGCGAAAGTATTGGTGTATCGTGAAGATTATGGAGGTGAAATAGGAAGTAAGCGTTGGCTAAAGCAATTTATTGGCAAAACACAAGACGATGCGTTGGTGTATGGCGATAATATAGTTGCTATTTCGGGAGCCACTATTTCTGTACAAGCTATGACCTCGGCAATGAACAACCTTTTAAAGTCCCTAAAAATCCTTCACTCAAAAAATATTTTATAAATGCAGCTCAACGGATCATTACAAACACTCCCTAAAGACGTTAAACTGTTAATTGGTGTATTTATAATTGTATTGAGTATTGGGTTTTATACAGGCTTATTGTTTGTTGGTGAAACCTCATCGGTAAATCCGAACGGTATTGAAGAACAGTATTTAGGAAATGAAGCCGATGAAGATGCCGGGGTTATGAAGTTTAAAAAAAGCGATAAGGAAATGCTTGCTTTGGTTCATAATCATGTGCTCTCCATGGCGATCATTTTTTTTCTGGTTGGGCTTATTTTGTACACTACCAAACTTAACAAAAAGCTTAAGTTGTTTTTAATGATAGAACCTTTTATATCGGTCATTCTTACGTTTGGAGGGCTTTATTTACTCTGGAAAGGCATGCTTTGGATGAAGTATATCGTTATGTTTTCTGGCTCTTTAATGGTATTGTGCTATACCATTTCTGTGATTATTATTTTAAAACAATTACTTCAAAATAAGGAATTACCGGAATTGACAAGAAAATAATACCTTAAGATTCATTATAATTTAAGAGTATCATCCCTTTATTTCGTTATTTATATTGTACATTTGCACGCAATTAAATCTTAATTGCACATGACATCACATCTTAACAAAATAGTAGGCGAAGGCTTAACCTACGACGATGTACTTTTAGTTCCGACATTTTCAGAAGTTTTACCACGCGAGGTTAACATCCAAACAAAATTCACACGTAATATCACGATTAATATTCCTATTGCATCTGCTGCTATGGATACGGTTACCGAAAGCGCTATGGCGATTGCTATGGCTCAAGAAGGTGGTATTGGTGTGTTGCACAAGAATATGACTATTGAGCAACAGGCTGCAAAAGTTAGAAAGGTAAAACGTGCCGAAAGTGGTATGATTATCGATCCTGTAACACTTCCGTTAACGGCAAAAGTAAGCGATGCTAAACAGAGTATGAAAGAGCACAGCATTGGAGGCATACCCATCGTAGATAAGAACGGTATTTTAAAAGGCATAGTAACCAATAGGGATTTACGCTTTGAACATGAAAACAACAGACCCATTGTTGAGGTTATGACCAAAGAGAATCTTGTCACTGCTGCCGTTGGAACCTCTTTAAAAGATGCGGAGATCATATTACAGCAAAACAAGATTGAAAAACTATTAATCGTTGACGATAGCTATAAACTTGCAGGATTAATAACGTTTAGGGATATTACCAAAGTAACCCAAAAGCCTATCGCAAATAAAGATACTTTTGGAAGATTACGTGTTGCTGCTGCCATAGGAGTTACCGCAGATGCTGCCGATAGGGCAGCGGCTTTGGTTAAATCGGGTGTAGATGCCATTATTATTGATACTGCTCACGGACATACCAAAGGTGTGGTTTCTGTATTAAAGGACATAAAGAAAAAATTCCCTAAACTTGATGTTATTGTTGGAAATATAGCTACGGGCCAGGCTGCAAAATATTTAGTAGAAGCTGGAGCGGACGCCGTAAAAGTGGGCATTGGGCCAGGTTCTATTTGCACAACGCGTGTGGTTGCTGGTGTTGGGTTTCCGCAATTTTCAGCAGTGCTTGAAGTGGCTGCCGCTATAAAAGGTAGTGGTGTACCTGTGATTGCTGATGGAGGTATTCGATACACTGGCGACATTCCAAAAGCCGTTGCTGCTGGCGCCGATTGTGTGATGTTGGGATCCTTACTTGCCGGCACCAAAGAATCTCCTGGCGAAACCATTATTTATGAAGGCAGAAAGTTTAAATCGTATCGCGGGATGGGATCGGTTGAAGCCATGAAACAAGGGAGTAAGGATCGTTATTTTCAGGATGTAGAAGACGATATTAAAAAGTTAGTACCCGAAGGTATTGTTGGTCGTGTGCCTTATAAAGGTGAGCTGTACGAAAGCATTCATCAGTTTGTTGGTGGTTTGCGTGCCGGAATGGGGTATTGTGGCGCCAAAGATATTGAAACACTAAAAGAGACTGGGCAATTTGTTAAGATTACGGCTTCGGGAATTGGCGAGAGCCACCCGCATAACGTGACGATTACCAATGAATCACCTAATTATTCACGTTAGGGTTGAAGATGTAAAAAAGGCAGCAATCCCGATTTAGCTGCCACTCCAAATACGATAGATTAAACTCAAAGTAGCTCGGTTGTCTACAAGTTTTGCTCTTGCAGCAGAGACCTCATTGTTTTTAAAAGTGGTTAAATTGTACTTTGTTTTTATGGATAGGTTCTCATTTATTCCATAAACATATCCCATGCCCAGAGAGAATCCGTTCCATTTATTGTCTTGCACATAAAGGGTCTTTTCAAAATCGTTATAAGCCGATAAGTTTATATTTGTGAATGCAATACCTCCTCGGAGTGTTAATAAACTACGAATGCCTATTTTTCTTCCTATAATTAAATCTATTTCACTTTTAGATCCAATAGAAATGTCGAAATTAAGATTCCCTTGATTATAGGATTCTGATATTTTTTTTGTGTATATGGCGTAGTGTACTTCAATTCCAATAAAAGATTCATCAATATATTTACCGTATCCTAAATTAATGCCAATAACACTTTTCGTATAATTTTCGTTAATAAATTCGTTTTCATCTATAACAGGTTTATTGCCAAATGTTCCGCTAACGATCACACGAGCAACACCACTTTCTATACCTGCATAAATGCCGTCTTGGGGATAATTGACGTGTGATTGCCCAAAAACGTTTAAGAAGCATCCAAATATTAAACCAATAAAAATCTTCTTTTTCACTATTAACTAACTTAGTTAGATAAAGTTAAGGCACTTTTTTGGAATTGGCAATATAAGTTTTGAACAGACTAATTTAAAAAGAATCTAATTATGAGGTTTACTGGTCATTAGTATATAATTGCCCACGATGTGGTTTTAAAGCATCACGAATAGGTTTCATGTCACTTTCATTTACAACCATAAAAGCAATAGCATGCATATCGCTTAAACTTTCGCATCCAGTAATATTTGTGTTTAGGTTTTGCTCATGAATATATTCTTTTAAATGTATTTCATGGTGTTCTGCAATTTTTAGAGCATCTGGACCATAAAAATCCCAGATAAGTTTTAGATTACGCATTGTATAATTTTAAAATTTAATTGTTTAGAAGACAATTCTATAAATTAGGTTGTTAATAAACTTCAAAACACGATTGCTAAATATTTTAGCAATATTAAATGTATGGAATTTGAAGGATGTTTTTACACTAAATAAACTTTTTAATCGTTTGTTAATGCAACTTGCATTATAGGTTAATATTAGTATTTTTGCAGGACTTAAAATCATAATTTAAATCTATTACATTGAGATATTTTTATACAGTACTGTTGGTAGGCCTTTCAATTTGTCTCCAGACACAAACCACTAAAGAAGACATTCTCTTTACGGTAGATAAAGCACCGGTTTATGCTTCAGAATTTATTAGGATTTATAATAAAAACCTTGAACTTGTTCAAGATGAATCCCAAAAGGATGTCGATGCGTATTTAGAATTATTTATCAATTACAAATTAAAGCTGAAAGAGGCAAGAGACTTAGAGTTCGATAAAAAACCGTCGTATATTCGGGAATTATCAAACTATAAAAAACAACTTGCTAAAAATTATTTAACCGATAACAAAGTAACCGATGCACTTGTTAGTGAAGCATATGATAGAACGATCAATGAAGTTAAGGCGAGCCATATCTTAATTAAAATACCGGAAGATGCCAGTCCGCAAGACACTTTAGTCGCATATAACCAAATGCTTCAATTGCGAGAAAGTGTTATAAATGTTGGGTTTGAGGCAGTAAAGAAAGATGTGCATAACGGTAAAAGCATTTTTGCAGAAGGTTTAGGATATTTTTCTTGTTTCAAAATGGTATATGATTTTGAAAATGTGGCTTATAATACAAATGTAGGAGACGTTTCCATGCCGTTTAGAACGCAGTTCGGATATCATATTGTAAAGGTGTTCGATAAACGCAAATCAAGAGGAACGGTTACTGTAGCCCATATCATGGTTAGTAACCAACAAAAGGATTCTCTGCAAGATGCGCCAGAAATTAGAATAAATGATATTTATAAAAAACTGTCACAAGGAGAAGATTTTGAATCGCTGGCGAAGCAATTTTCTGACGATAAAAGCTCATCTAACAAAGGTGGTAAGCTTGTCCCTTTTTCTGGCGGACAATTAAGTTCTTCAGAGTTTGAAGACGTTGCCTTTAGTTTAAATAACATTGGCGATGTTTCACAACCGTTTAAAACAAATTTTGGATGGCATATCATAAAACTTTACAACAAAGAACCTGTTGAGTCTTTTGAGGTATTGAAACCGGAACTGGAAGTAAAAGTAAAACGCGATTCCCGTTCGAAATTAATTAATAACGCCCTTGTAAGCATCCTTAAAGAGCGTTATGATGTTAGCGATGATCAGGAGGCACTACCTTATTTCGTATCTATTTTAAACGACGATTATTTTAAAAGAGCATGGACGCTTCCCGCCGATTTTGAAACTGAAAAACCATTAATTAACATTGGAAATAAGCAACTGACTTATAAAGATTTTGGTGATTTTTTGGTGAATGGACAACGCCGAGCAACAACTAAAAAATCGTTTGATAAACTGGTTTCAGAAAGCTACAATACCTTTTTAAACAATAGTTTGGTGCAATATCAAGAAGACAACTTGGAGTCTGAAAGCGAAGATTTTGCTTATATTGTTGACGAATACAGAGATGGTTTGCTCTTATTCGATTTAATGGAATCAAAAATATGGAATGCTGCAAAAACCGATTCGGTTGGGCTTCAAAAATTTTACGGGAACAATAAAGAAAATTACGTTTTAAATGAACGTGTTGATGCTATGGTTGCGTCTTCAGTAAAACAAAATACTATTAAAAAAGTATCTAAATTAATAGAAGAAGGAAACACGCAGAAAGAAATAAAAGAAGTTATAAACAGTGATGACAAAGTCGATGTCATTTTCACTTCTGGAATCATGGATGCCAATCATCAGGCACTTCCAAAAGGGTTTAAGTTTCAAGTGGGCATTTCAGAAATATATAATTATAATGATGCTTATGTTGTTGTAAATGTTAAGGAAGTACTGCCAAGAAAATTAAAAACATTTGATGAAGCTAAAGGCAGAGTCATAAGTGATTTTCAAGTTTATAAAGAGAAGGCGTTGTTGGACGACTTAAAAAGTAAGTATCAAGTTACCGTTAATCAAGAGGTCTTGGCTAAGGTAAAATCTCAAATTTTAAATCAATAAAGTGTTTCGTAAAGGTTTCATAATCATACTCTTTTTAGTGTTGGTATCTTGCACTTTTTTTAAAAATGAAAGCGATAAAATACCGGTAGCAAGAGTAAACGATGCTTATTTATATCAAGTCGATATCAAAGATTTGGTAGCAAATGGAGCCTCTATCGAGGATAGCATATTACTGGTTACAAACTTTATTAACCGTTGGGCAACACAACAGTTGTTGGTTGATGGCGCCTTACTTAATTTAAGTACCGAAAAACAAGCAGCCTTCAATAAGCTTATCGATCAATATAAAAACGATTTATACGGTAAGGCTTATCTTGAGGCCTTGGTTAAAAGAAGTATCGACACTACAGTTACTACCGAAGAAGCCACGGCCTATTACGACCAAAACAAGGAGGTTTTTAAATTAAATGAAGAGCTCATTAAATTTCGCTATATCAATGTTGATGGTAACCGATTGGATTTAAAAGAAATCACCCAGAAATTTAAACGCTTTGATGCCAACGATAAACATGAATTGGATTCCATATCAATTCAGTTTAAATCGTATTCTTTAAACGATTCAATCTGGATAAAGGTAAGCCAGGCCATTGATAAGATTCCTGCCATCACTGCCGAAAACAAAGACCAACTGTTAAAAAAATCTAATTTTATACAACACAAAGATTCATTAGGAGTATATTTGATGCAAATTAACGATGTCCTATTGCGTAATAGTATTGCACCGTTGGAATATGTAAAACCTACCATTGACCAAATCGTTATAAACAGAAGAAAATTAGAGCTTATTAGAGAACTTGAAAAGGATATTACAAAAGATGCTATTAAAAATAAAAAATTTGAAATTTACAATTAACTTGAAACACATATTTGTTTTAAGCATAACATTGCTGTTTGTTAATGTTATCGCTGCCCAAGAGATTATTGAGGAAAAGGAAGAAAAAGAAGCCGTAAAAGTAACGGATACCGTAAAATCATTTACAGCTCAAAAAGTAGATGGAGTCGGTGCTGTTGTTGGCGATTATATTATTTTAGATTCCGATATTGATAAAACATTATTACAGTTAAAAGCACAAGGCTTATCTACCGAAGATATAACGCGCTGCCAATTATTCGGTAAGTTACTAGAAGATAAATTATATGCGCATCATGCCGTTCAGGATAGTATTGTGGTATCCGATGCCGAGATTCATTCAAACGTTGAGCAGCAAGTTCAGGCCTTTTTACAACAAACTAATGGCTCTATGGAAGAGCTTTTAAAATTCTATAAAAAGGAAGATGAAAAAAGCTTTAGGGACGAAATGTTCGAAATCAATAAAAGCAATAGGCTTTCTAGCGAAATGCAAAGGAAAATTATTGATGACATTGAAATAACGCCGGACGAAGTAAGACAATTTTTTAATAAGATTCCTGAAGATGAGCGGCCAACATTTGGTACGGAACTTAAGGTAGCTCAAATTATTATAGAGCCAAAAGTGTCGGCAGGAGAAGAACAAAAAGTGATCGATCGCCTAAAGGAATTTAAAGCCGATATTGATGATAATGGTGCTAGCTTTCGGTCTAAAGTGGTGTTGTATTCCGACGATAAGGCATCCATAAGAACCGGTGGGAAATATACTCTGAACAGAAAGAAACCTAGAATGGATAAGAAATTCCGCGAAGTCGCATTTTCACTACAAGAAGGTCAAATATCCGACCCATTCAAATCGGAATTTGGATATCATATTGTTTTTCTGGAAAAAATAAGAGGCCAGGAATACGATGTAAGCCATATTCTTTTAATCCCTCAAGTTTCAGATGACGCAAAAGTTGAGGCCAGAGAAAGGCTTAACAAAATTAGAGAAAGCATAGTAAATGGAGATATTTCATTTGCCGATGCGGCAAGAGAATCCAGTGATGAAAAAGAGACCCGTGCCGAAGGTGGTCAACTTATAAATCCGGCAACACAGGATTACAATTTTGAGCTTACAAAAATGGATCCTGAATTATACGGACAGATTCAAGACTTAAAAGATAATGAAGTAAGTTTAGTGCTCACAGATCAGGACAGAACAGGAAAAATTAAGTTTAAAATATTAACAGTTACAGATAGAGTTGATGAGCATGAATCTGAATATGCACGGGATTATTTAAAAATTAAAGAGTTAGCACTTAACGAAAAAAGGTTAAAAGCAATTGAAGCATGGCAAGCCGAAAAGATTATGGATACTTACATTAAAATTAGTGAAGGTCATAGAGATTGCGAATTTTCTAGTAACTGGTTAAAGCTATAATAATATGTCGGACGTCGCTGCGGTAGAACACTTTGTAAGAAAATATAATGCCTTAAGAACTGAAATTGCTAAAGTCATTGTTGGGCAGGACGAGGTTGTGAACCAAATCTTAATTTCAATTTTTTCTGGAGGTCATTCTTTATTAATTGGTGTTCCTGGATTGGCAAAAACCTTAATGGTAAATACCATTGCACAAGCATTAGGTTTAGACTTTAAGCGCATCCAGTTCACGCCAGATTTAATGCCAAGCGATATTCTTGGAAGCGAAATTTTAGACGAAGACAGACACTTTAAATTTATAAAAGGGCCAATTTTTGCTAACATTATTTTAGCCGATGAAATTAACCGAACACCACCAAAAACCCAAGCCGCCTTGTTGGAAGCCATGCAGGAACGTGCTGTAACAGTTGCAGGGCATCATTATAAATTAAGCTTACCATATTTTGTATTGGCAACCCAAAATCCCATAGAGCAGGAGGGAACCTATCCTTTACCTGAAGCGCAATTAGATCGGTTTATGTTTGCCATTAATTTAGATTATCCATCGTTTGAAGAAGAGGTTCAAGTGGTAAAAACGACAACGTCTGACGAGCAAGCAACCGTTAATGCATTATTTACTGCCGAGGAGATTATAAGTTTCCAACATCTTATTCGCCGTATTCCTGTGGCTGACAATGTGATAGAATATGCTGTTTCTATGGTTACCAAAACACGACCGGATAGTGATTCGGCTAACGATTTTATAAAAGACTATATTGATTGGGGAGCAGGTCCAAGAGCATCTCAAAACCTCATATTAGCTGCTAAAACACATGCCGCAATTCACGGTAAATTTTCACCGGATATTGAAAATGTGCAGGCGGTTGCGAATAGTATTCTTCGGCATCGCATTATTAAAAACTACAAGGCAGAAGCCGAAGGAATAACCGAAGCACAAATTATCGAGGATTTGTTTTAGTTGAAAAGCGATTAAAACAGGTTTGTTGTTACATAAAATTTTAATCTCCTTTATTTGTTAATTTATTATTATTTTAATTATAAAATTACAAATATGTTAATATAATGCGATGATAATATCATTTTATTGAATTATATTTAGTGATACTTCTATTTTGTTGTATATTTTTTAATATCAATGAATTTTTTTGTAATTTTGCAAAACGAAAATCACTCACAACCTTAAAAAAATTTATATGGCATTTGATATTGATATGATTAAAAAGGTTTACAGCCAAATTGCTGAACGTGTAGATCAAGCACGTCAGATTGTTGGTAACCCGTTAACACTATCCGAAAAGGTTTTATATGCACATCTTTGGGAAGGAAACCCAACGAAAGCATTCACAAGAGGTAAGGATTATGTGGACTTTGCTCCAGATAGAATTGCATGCCAAGATGCTACGGCACAAATGGCTTTATTGCAATTTATGCAAGCAGGAAAAAGCAAAGTTGCCGTACCAACTACCGTGCATTGCGATCACTTAATTCAGGCAAAACAGGGTGCAGCTCTTGATTTAAAACGTGCTAACGACGTAAGTAGTGAAGTGTTTGATTTTTTAGCATCGGTATCAAATAAGTATGGCATTGGGTTTTGGAAACCTGGTGCAGGAATCATACACCAAGTGGTATTAGAAAATTACGCATTTCCTGGAGGCATGATGATTGGTACAGACTCTCATACTGTTAATGCAGGAGGGTTGGGTATGGTCGCTATTGGTGTTGGTGGTGCAGATGCTGTTGATGTGATGGCAGGCATGGCTTGGGAATTAAAATTCCCGAAACTTATAGGTGTAAAATTGACGGGACAATTAAGTGGTTGGACATCAGCAAAAGATGTGATTCTTAAAGTCGCTGGAATCCTTACCGTAAAAGGTGGTACAGGTGCTATTGTAGAATATTTTGGCGAAGGAGCTAAAAATTTGTCGTGTACCGGTAAAGGCACTATTTGTAATATGGGTGCCGAAATTGGAGCAACAACCTCTACCTTTGGATATGACGAATCTATGGAACGTTATTTACGTGCAACTGACAGAGCCGATATTGCCGATGCAGCTAATCAAGTTAAAGACTATTTAACAGGAGATGCCGAAGTTTATGCAAACCCAGAACAGTATTTCGATCAGGTTATAGAAATAGATTTAGATACTTTACGTCCATATTTAAATGGGCCTTTCACACCAGATTTAGCAACACCTGTTGGTGAGCTTGGTGAAAAAGCAAAAGCCAATGGTTGGCCAATAAAAGTAGATTGGGGATTAATCGGATCGTGTACCAATTCCTCTTACGAAGATTTATCTCGAGCGGCTTCTATTGCCAAACAGGCGGTAGATAAAAAATTGATTACCAAAGCAGATTTCGGAATTAACCCAGGCTCTGAACAAGTACGCTATACAGCAGATCGCGATGGTCTATTAGAAATATTCGAAGATTTAGACGCAACTATTTTCACCAATGCTTGTGGACCTTGTATTGGTCAATGGGACAGAAGTGATTTAAAAGGTGAAGAAAAAAATACCATTGTACATTCCTTTAACCGAAACTTTTCAAAACGTGCTGATGGCAATCCAAATACACATGCCTTTGTTGGTTCTCCAGAAATGGTTGCTGCTATTGCGATCTCTGGGCGTTTAGATTTTGACCCATTAAATGACACCTTGTTAAATCAAGATGGGGAATATGTAAAATTAGATCCTCCAACAGGTTTAGAATTACCACCTCAAGGTTTTGACGTTGAAGATGCCGGTTATGTAGAGCCAGTTTTAGATGGTAGTGGTATCAATATATCTGTTAACCCAACTTCTGAAAGATTACAATTATTAACACCTTTTACTCCAATTGGTAGTGAAATTAATGGGACCAAACTCTTAATCAAAGCCTTTGGTAAATGTACAACGGACCATATTTCAATGGCTGGACCTTGGTTACGTTTTCGTGGTCATTTAGATAATATTTCTAATAACTGTTTAATTGGGGCCATTAATGCGTTTAATATGAAGACCAATTTTGTAAAAAACCAATCCACTGGCGAATATGGTGGTGTGCCTGATGTGGCTCGTGATTATAAAGCAAAAGGCGTTAAAACCATCGTTGTTGGCGATCATAATTACGGCGAAGGATCTTCGCGTGAGCATGCTGCTATGGAGCCAAGACATTTAGGTGTTGCTGCTGTTATAGTGAAATCGTTTGCCAGAATTCATGAAACAAACCTTAAAAAACAAGGCATGTTAGGGTTGACTTTTGCTAACGAAAGTGACTACGATTTAATTCAGGAGAATGACACTTTCAATTTTACCGATTTAAATGAGTTTGCTCCCGGTAAACAACTTACTATTGAAGCTGTTCATGACGATGGAAGTAAAACCATTATTAAAATGAATCATACGTATAATCAATCTCAAATTGATTGGTATAACGAAGGCTCTGCTTTAAATTTAATTAAGAAACAAAACGCATAAACAATTGTTTTATACAAATAAAAGTCCAGCCATTTGGCTGGATTTTTTTGTTTGTAATCCGTCGAAATAAAATTATTAATAATTGTATTTTTACCAAAATCATAAAAAATGAATTCCAGAGCCAATCAACTTAAAGCATTCGACCGTTTGTTAACCGTTATGGATGAGTTGCGTGCGCAATGTCCTTGGGATAAAAAACAAACCATGGAAAGTTTGAGACACCTTACCATCGAGGAGACTTACGAACTTGGTGATGCCATTCTGGATAATGATTTACAGGAAGTGAAAAAAGAGTTGGGCGATGTATTACTTCATATTGTGTTCTATGCTAAAATTGGTAGCGAAACAAGCGATTTCGATATTACCGATGTTTGTAACAGCATTTGTGACAAATTAATACACAGGCATCCGCATATTTATGGTGATGTTACCGTTGAAAACGAAAAAGATGTCAAACGAAATTGGGAAAACCTCAAACTTAAAGAAGGTAAGACCAGTGTTTTGCAAGGTGTCCCTACTAGTTTACCGGCGTTGGTAAAGGCTAATAGAATTCAAGAAAAAGTAGCAGGAATAGGATTTGATTGGGAAAAACCGGAGCAGGTCTTGGAAAAGGTTGAAGAAGAACTCAATGAGTTTAAAGCAGAAGTTGCTTTAGGGAATACAAATGGTATTGAAAGTGAATTTGGTGACGTCCTTTTTTCTATGGTCAATTATGCCAGATTCTTAAACATAAATCCAGAAAATGCTTTAGAGCGCACGAATAAAAAATTCACGAAACGATTTCAATATCTTGAGTCCAAAGCCAAAGCACTTAATATGCCTTTAAAAGATATGACACTTGCCGAAATGGATGTGTTTTGGGAAGAAGCGAAGCGTTTATCAAAATAAGGAATTATAAAATCTTTGATTTTCAAATAGCTAAAAAGGGAGGAAGTAAAAAAACTCTAATATTTTTCAATTCCTAACGTCCAATATATTTACATTTACGTATATACCTTTAAGTGACACCCTTTTTATAATACATAGGTTAATAGCATTATCATGGAGAATAGTGTCATTTAAAAAAGAAGTCATTTTTGCTGGTTACAAAAATGACTATTAGTTAGTTTAGTTAGGGACTAAAATCCTACTTGTAAAGAAAGATTATACTTTATTCTTTAGCAAGTAGGATTTAGTTTTTTAGTGAAACTCCAATTTGAAAAGTCTGAAAGGCGAATTAAAATGGGTAAGTTGAACTAGTATAGTTCTTTAATTTTTTTCAATTTTGTTTTCCAAAGCTGTAAAGATTCTTTGTGTTTTGCAATATTTGCGTGGACGTCTTGAACTAAAGGATTGCTATCATTAACATTAGTAAAAAATTGCAAGTTGTTTTCCAACTGATTAATTTCTCCTTTAACCTCATCAATTTTCTTTTTAATAAACGAGCGTTCGTTATCTAAAACTCGGCTGTCGTCATTATTGTTAAGCACATCAAGCTTGTTTTCAAACTTAATAAGTTCAGCCTCTGTTTTACTAAGGTCTAATTTGGAGAATACATGATCTAAACTTTTGTGAAATTTACCCTCGATATAGCGTTTGTTGGCTGGAACACTCCCTAGGTCTTTCCACTTCGTAATGTTATCTTTTATAAGTTGCAAATCATTTTCTTTATTGCCCGAGAATTCTAAAGTTTTAATTGTGTCTAATAGTTCTACTTTCTTATTAAAAATTTCTAAACCTTCTTTATTGGCAGTATTTCGAGTGGCATGAAGTTTATCGAAATAATGGTTACATGCCGATTTAAACTGATTCCAAATTTTGTCACTGTCTTTTCGCGGTACATGACCAACTTTTTTCCACTCGTTTTGAATCCTTTTCATTAAGGGGGTGATGGTATCAAAATCGTCACTGTCTTTATTGTCTTCGGCAATTTTGATTAAATCCAGCTTTTTCTGAAGGTTTTCAAACTGATCTTTCTTTAATCCTTTGTAAAAGGCATTCTTCTTTTTATTAAACGTACGTACAGCATCCTTAAATTTTGCCCAAGTGGCTTCGTTTACTTTTATAGGTACTTTGCCGGCATTAAAAAAGGTATTTCGTAAAGCTTCTATTTCTTTTATCTTTTTTTGCCAGGCACTATGAGAACTAGAGACATCCTGAATAATGGCTTCAATATTTGAAATAATCTCAAGTTTCTTTTCAAGATTATTTTCATTTACTTTATCTAATTCTGTAAAGTAAAGTTGACGCTTATCATGTATGGTTTTTGTTGTGTTTTTAAAGCGCTCCCAAATTAATTCCCGGTGTTCTTTGCCTACGGGACCAAGTTCTTCTTTCCACATTTTATGCAGCACTTGTAACTCCCTGAACGAACGTGCTACATCATCGTCCTGCGCCAATTCTTCAGCACGTTCGATGATTTTAATTTTTTTCTCCAAGTTATGTTTGAAATCCAGATCGCGTAAATCGCGATTTAAATGTAAAAAATCGTAGAAAATCTCGACATGATGGTGGTAAGTATTCCAGGCATTATTGTATTTGTCTCTTGGTATTGGTCCGGCAGTTTTCCACTGTTCCTGTAATTCTTTAAAATGTTTGTAGGTGGTATTTATATTTTCTTCAAGATTTATAAGCCCTTTTAGTTCTTCAATAATTGCAAGTCTATTGGCTAAATTCTCTTTTAAATTGCCTTCAATAGTCTTGTAATGGGCATGTTGTTTATTTCTATATTCCTTATAAATATCTTTAAAGCGTTTTTGTAGCGGACTGGAATAATAAAAATCAATTTCGCTTCCGCCGTCATGTAAAAACTCTTCTTTTTTCTCGTCTATAAGCGCGTAGAACTTTGATTTGAATTCAGATCTGATATTTTCAACATGCTCCTTAATGGCTTGTACCTTTTCTTTAGAAACAAGTTTGTCGAGTTCGATAACCAGTGCGTCCAACGACATTTTGTCATATTCCCTGTGCACTATAATATGACGGTCGCTGTTGCCTTCATCTTCGGCATCTTCAGCATTTGATGATTCTATTTCGCTTACTACTTCATCTTCATCTTCTTTTGTAACGTCTACTTTTTGCTCATCTTCAGTTTTTGCATCTTCAGTATTTGATGATTCTATTTCGTTTACAACTTCATCTTCATCTTCTTTTGCAACGTCTACTTTTTGCTCATCTTCAGTTTTTGCATCTTCAGCATTTGATGATTCTATTTCGTTTACTATTTCATCTTCATTTTCTTTTGCAACATCTACTTTTTGCTCATCTTCGGATTTTGGGGTTTTACTTTTTGCTACAACGTAATCTTCAGCTTTTGGTATTTCAATTTCAGCTTCAGCTTTATTTTCATTTACAACTTCATTTTCAATAGGCTCATCTTCAGTTTTTGGAGCTTCACTTTCTGCTACAATATCGTCCGCACCTTCTACTTTTTCTTGAGGTATTTCGATAATATCAACTAATACATGCTTTTCGGGATTTTTGATTATTTTGGATTCTATTTCTTCCGTTCCGTCTGCTTTTTGCAGGTTATCTTGCTCTGACATTTTTAAAATGTTTAGGTTCATTAAATTTCTTAAGGGTTTAAATATACTAACAACTCTAGTATTTACAAAGGGTTGGGAAGTTTTTAATAGCCATGTTGTAGGATTATTCTACGAATTCCAGAGGCGCCAAGCTTTTTCTGCCTGCAACGTTAGCATAAGGTGTCCATTGATTGTTATGGCATTGTTTTTCTTGCCTAATTTTAGAAACTTCGATGCTTCCGGATTGTATATTAAATCGAAAAGAATATGATTTCCCGTAACGGCATTGTAGGGAATATTTGGGCATTCGTCTATATTGGGATGTGTGCCCAAAGGCGTACAATTGATAATAAGGAGGTGGTTTTTTATGTCCGCTTCTGTTAAGTTTTCATAGGCTAGAAATTCTTGGTTTGAGGGATTTCTGGACACAAAGGTATAGTCTATATTCAACACTCTTAAACTATATGCAATCGCTTTGCTTGCACCTCCGGTACCCAATATTAAAGCGGTTTTATGATGTGCTTTTAAATGGGGTTCGATGGACTTTTTAAATCCGTAACAATCAGTATTATAGCCAATAAGTTTGCCTTTTTTTGAAATTTTTATAGTGTTAACAGCGCCAATTATTTTTGCTTTTTTGTTGAGCTTATCAAGATAGGGTATGACCGATTCCTTGTACGGAATGGTAACGTTTAAACCTTGTAATTGAGCGGTATTTTTAATGATGCCTGGAAATGCTGTGATTGTGTTAATATCGAAATTTTCGTAGGAAGCATCTGTAATAGATTCTTTTTCAAACTTTTCCTTAAAATAGGTTTTCGAAAACGAATATGAAATATTTTTTCCAAGGAGTCCAAATTTACGCATGTGCTTTTCTGGTTTTTTGTCCGTAAATCTCCAGTGCTAAAACAATGCCTATACCAATAAATATAAAAGCTATGGCATAATAGGTTTCTGTATTTAATTCTGGAATATAACGTTTGTAATTTTCGACCACTTTAGCTCCGGTTGAATCCAAATGAAACGAGCCATCTTCGAAAGTTTTGTAAATGGTATTTTTCCATGGCCAAACAACACCAAGTGAGCCAATAATAAATCCAATAATAATCGAAGTGGTTGTGCTTTTATAATGCTTTAAAATATAACTCAAAACATGGGAAAATGTCACAAGTCCAACCACCGAACCCAAAGTGAATACGACCAGTACTTTAAGCATTCTTATGCGTTCAATGTTTTCGGTAAAACTAAAATCGCCTGTAATTATTTCGAAAAACGTGTCGTACAACACATTTACAGAATCAACAAGCAATAATACATAATTCCCTAATAAAATAAGAATAAACGATCCGGAAAACCCTGGAAGTGTCATGCCGGAAACACTTATAATACCACAAAAAAACACAAACCAAAGGTTGTCATTTTCTTTGGCGGGATCTAAAAAACTAATGCTTAAACCAATAGCAATACCTAATACAAGCGCAATGAAGGTTCTGTAATTCCAGTCTTTAAAATCTTTGCTTATATAATAAATAGAGCCAATAATCATTCCAAAAAACACACTCCAAACGAATAATTCAAAATGATCGATGAGATAGTCCAAAATTTTAGAAACACTAAAATAACTTATGATCATTCCTAAAAAAAGCAAGCTTAAAAATCGCCCATTGATGTATTGATAAAAACTTTCAAATCGCCCATTAATGAGCAATTTGAATGCTTTGCCATTTACTTTTTGAAGTGAATAAATAAACTCCTCGTAAAAACCTGCAACAAAGGCTACAACGCCACCAGAAACACCAGGGACTTTGTTCGCGGCTCCCATGCCCAACCCTTTAAGGATTAGGAAAATTTTATCGGTAAGTGTTCTAGTATTTTGCATTTCTATTTTTTAGAGCCTAGTTTTTCAAGAATAAAAATAGTTAAAAATCCTACTAAGATTAAACCCAAAGCGAGAAGAAGATGGTCTTTTGCGATATAGTTATTCATTTCTGAATAATGAAAAGGTAAAACACTTTCTTCTAAAACAGTTTTATATGTTTTAAAGTCGTTTGTTTGTTGTTGAAAAACTGAAAGCGTCCCAAAATTGGTTATTTCGGAAAAAGACTGCACTTCTCCAGTGGTTTCGTTTAACACAGAAATTGTTTTTTTCCAAGGCCAGACTTTATTTAACGATCCTATAATAAATCCAGTTAATAATGCTAAAGTTGTATTGTGATAATGTTTAAATAACCATTTTAAAACGCGACTAAAACTTAACAATCCTACAACAGCACCAAAAGCAAAAATGGCAATTCTTTTAAAGTCAAAGTCATGAATGGCGTCACTTAATGTTTTATAAGCGCCCAGAATAACCAATATAAAGGAACCGGATATGCCCGGTAAAATCATGGCGCAAATGGCAATAGCACCGGCAAAAAATAAAAAAAACGAATTTTCATTACTGCCCAGAGATGGTAAGGTTGTAATGTAATATGCAACAAAAGCCCCAACAATTAATGAAATGATAGTTGCTACATTCCATTTTGTAATTTGCTTTCCCACAAAATAAATACTCGCTATAATAAGTCCGAAAAAGAATGACCAGATTAAAACGGGATGATGTTCCAACAAATATTTTGCCAGCCTCATAAAAGACACAAAACTAATGATGATACCAGTTAAAAGCGCTACCAGAAAATTGCCATTGAGTTGTGTCCAAAAAGTTTTAAAACCTTGTTGCTTAAGTGTTTTAACCAAGGTGATATTCACATTGCTTATGGTCGTTATCAACTCTTCGTAAATACCTGAAATTAAGGCTATTGTGCCACCAGAAACTCCAGGAACTGCATCGGCTGCTCCCATAGCGATACCTTTTAATGAAATGATAAAATAATCAGATAAACGTCTTTGCATTCTTAATTTTAAAAGTTAAAATCAAAGGTATGCAATTTTGACAAGCAGTATGGTTATTGTTTTGTTTTT
This sequence comes from uncultured Flavobacteriaceae bacterium, assembly GCA_964195015.1. Taxonomy (GTDB): domain Bacteria; phylum Bacteroidota; class Bacteroidia; order Flavobacteriales; family Flavobacteriaceae; genus CAXMOQ01. The sequence goes on from CAXMOQ010000008.1 coordinate 22,984, forward strand.
AGTAAATTTTTGACCTGTGTTTTATTGTACACTTTTGGGAAGAGTTCTTCAATAATAAAAGCGTATTCCGCGTTATGGGATACGGCATTTTTTAAGTGATAAGTTCCTTTATCCAAGGTATTTGACGTGAAATATAATCCGGCCAATCGATACTCGATTTCTGCGTTTTCCGGATAAAATTCCATAGCCTGCAAAAGGTTATTTATTGCGGCCTCAAATTCACCCAAACGAATTAAGACATCACAGCGAGAGACCCAAGTATCCAATTCGTAATTCCCTAATTCCAGCGTTTGCTTAAAGCCATATTCGGCTTCTTCAAAAAAGTTTAATCGAAGATTTATTTGCGCATAGTATTTCCAATACACAACATTTTCGCCATCAATATTAATGGCTTTATTAATATAGTAAAGTGCTTTTTGGTAGTTCTTTTTCTTATTATAGAATTTTGTGATGGCTATCCAGCCCTTATCTAGTAACGGGTCTTCATGAACTGCCTTGTAATAATATTGTACGGCCAAATCGTCATGACCGAGTTTTTCATGGCAATTTCCTATGCGCAATAAAGCAAAGGATGTTGGGTCGTCAAGCTTCAGCGTGATCGTATAATTTTCTATAGCCTCTTCATAGTGCTTTAACTTTTCGAGTACTTTTCCTTTTTCTAAATAAGCACCTATAAAAGTCTCGTCCGAAATGATGGCAAAATCGAAGGCTGTTAGCGCTTTTTTATATTCTTTAATCGTGTAATATTGCTTTCCTAATTGATGCCAAGCGACTTCACTATATGGGTTTTTGTCTAAAAACACATTTAAGTAATCAATAGCTTCGGCATTTTGATCCAGAAAAGCGAAGCAATAAACCATATTATACAGAGCCGAATAATCGTCACTATCGTCTTCAATACATTTCATGAAGTACGTTTTTGCCTCTTCAAATTGGTCCAAAAATAAATATTCCATACCAATTAAGGAGTATAAATCTATAGGGTCATCTGTTAGTTCCAGTGCTTTTTTTAGCACTTCGATAGCTTGTTCGTGATTGTCCCTTTTGGATAGGATATTTGCTTTTTGAATATAAACTTCTTCATTTGAAGGCTCTAAATTATACAAATCGTTTAAAAGCGATTCGGCAAGGTTTAGCTTATTTTCGAAAACATGGACTTCAACCCTAAAGAGTTTTAAATTGGTTGAGGTAGGGTGTTGGTTTAATCCCAGTTTAATCGCTTTTTTTGCCAAAGCGACCTTACCTTGGTTAAGATAGTGGTGGATGATATTTTCGAATTCTTCTGAATCAAAAAACAAAACATGGTTTGTTTTTAACATGGATTCAAATTTGGTGAGCGGTAAATCGTTGTTCTTGTCGGGGCTAAACTTCATAGGCACATTGATATGGTTCTACATCAATAAATTTAATCTTCTAATTGTTTTTTATGTGTTGATGGGTTAAATGTTTTTAACAAAGTAATCAACATATACCGTTGTTAATAATTTAATGGTTGTTTTGATTGATTTTCAGGTTGTTGTGACTTATTTTAATGTTTATTTTATTTAAAACATCAATAATGACACCACAACCTTCAATAATTTCGGTGGCCGATATGGTTAATGGCGGCGTTATTCGGATGGCTTTGGGTTCAAAGAGTAACCAAAACAATATTAATCCTTCATCTTGACAACGAAGTATGACCTGATTTGTAATTTCAGTTGATGCGGTGATGGCAGCAAGCATAAGCCCTTTGCCTCTAATCTCATGAATTAAGGGATGCACAAGGTGTTTTCTAATAAGCTGTTCTTTTTCAATGGTTTGATCCATTAAATCACTGTTGGCGATTTCCTTTAAAGTAGCTAAAGCCGATGCGGCAATTACGGGATGACCACCAAAGGTCGTGATATGTCCTAATTTTGGTTTATCCTGAAGCAGATCCATGAGTTTGCTTGATGCCGTAAAAGCGCCAATGGGCATACCGCCTCCTAAACCTTTTCCTGTAACGAGGATATCCGGAATACAGTTATAATGCTCAAAGCCAAAGAGCTTGCCCGTTCTACCAAAACCGGTCTGAATTTCATCTAAAATTAAAAGCGCGCCAACATCATGACAACGTTTTTGTACTTTTTGTAAGTAATTATTTGAAGGAACGATAAAACCGGCACCACCTTGAATGGTTTCCAAAATCACACAGGCCGTTTTAGTTGTAATCTTCTCGAGATCATCTTCGTTGTTAAAGTCGATAAATGTAACATCTGGAATTAAGGGTCTAAAGGCTTGTTTGCGTTCTTCGAAGCCCATAACACTCATAGAACCCATCGTATTACCGTGATAGGCATTTTTGGTCGCAATTATTTCGCTACGACCGGTAGCGCGTTTAGCAAGTTTTAAAGCACCTTCAATAGCTTCGGTGCCTGAATTTGTTAAATAGGTTTTTTCTAATGGTTCTGGCAAATGGTTAGCTAATAATTTTGCAAGTGAAACCGCAGGTTCTTGAATATATTCACCATACACCATAACATGCAAATACTTATCTAATTGGTCTTTTATTGCCGAAACCACTTTAGGGTGATTATGCCCTAAAGGACAGGCCGAAACTCCTGCGACAAAATCAAGATAAGCTTTGCCTTGAGTATCGTAAATATAGGAGCCTTTAGCATGGGAAATTTCCATGGCTAAAGGATGTGGTGATGTTTGCGCTTGGTATTTAAAGAAATCGTGTTGCATGTAATTAGATTTCCTTTTTAATTGTTGGGTTTTTTTCTTTTGGGTCTTTTAACCGATCTTTTATAGGTTTTTGTTTTTTATCCTTAACCTCTTGTGGTAAATTCCTGAAGGTTTTGCTTTCTTTGTCTGAAGCTTTATTATCCGATGTTTTTTCTGTCGTTTCTTTAGCTTTTTCGATACGCTCTAACAAACTGTCATCAAAGAATTCTTCAGTTTCTTGAGCATCTTCAAGTCCTTTTATAACCGGTAAAATTAGAGGTGGATCGTCACGAAATAAGTCGTCTACACTTTTTGGTCTTTCTTCTTCCCGCCAGTCAAATCCTCTTAAGAGCCTGGCATTTGCCGGAAACTCCGACTCTGGATATATATTACCGTCTATCTGATTTGTTTTTCGAATTTCATCAATAGTGTTATCCGAAATTAAAATATTCATGTTTCCAGACTTCGATTTATCAATCCCTACCAATTCGTTATTGTCATTTCTGAAAAAATAAATGGATTCGGCATTTTTAATAATATCGACATTATAGAGCTCGTTTTCATCATTGAACAAGCCAATGAGCCGTTGCCCCGAAATCTGGTTATATCCAGCATCAAGTGTATCTTTGCTTATTAAAAAAGCATTGTTAAATACTTTAAGTGTGTCTAATTTTTCGGTTTCCGGATTAGATATTAAATGAATGGTATCGCCCGTCATTTGGTTGCCGATATTCCAAAGTATGGGTTTTCTTGAAGTCGCAAAAGCATCAGTAGATGATAAGCGCGATAAATTGATAAGCTGGGTTAATCCCTTTTCATGATCGACATGTACAGAATCGGCTTTCCCGCTCATATCCGATTTATACAGTCGTACATTTCTAAAGGCTCTGGTAATACGATGTTCCGGATCTCCAGTAACCATAAGCGTATCGCTATGCATGTAAATAGAATCTTTTTCTTGAACGGTTATTGTCAAGGCGCGCTTTGTTATAAAAGCCGAGTCCTTTTCCTTATAAATCTCGGCATAATGTCCTTTAATGATACTATGATTTAAGGTATCGGTAATTTTAATATTATTGGTAGCCGATGCAAAGCTTCTGTTGCTATCAATATACATACTATCGCCTTCAAAAATACGATTGTCATAATCTATCCTTGAGTTTTTAATGGCATACCCAATTTTTGTCTCCGTATTGTAAAACCCTTTTTCGCAATAGGTAATACTTTCTTCGGTGGTAATGGTTGATGGTCCATACAAATAGGCATGTCCGGTTTCAGAATAAAAATCCAACCGATTGGATGCTATAACATAATCCGGATTTACAAGATTTACATTGGTTACAAACTCGTACTTTTTGGTGTTCATATAATAGCGTCCAATACGACTTGTAATCGTTCCCGAAGAATCCCTTACCACGGTACCGCCACTTTTGTAATAGGATTGTTGTTTAACACGATCCATATATAGCGTGTCCGTAGTGATTGTAGAATTTGGATCGGTTAAAATCACATCGCCACTTGCAAATGCCAATTGGGTTTTACCGCTGTATTCCACATATTTGGCGTTCATATTTATGGTATCGCCTTGTTTCATTTTTACGTTGCCGTAGGCTTCAATAAAATTGTCGTCACTATAATGAATGGCTTGATCGCACCACATGTTTACACCATCATGAATGATATGGATCTGGCTTGAATCGTCCCTTGTTAATACTTTGGCACCCGGATAGTTTTCCTCATCAAAGTTTAAAAAACCAGAATATTCAATTTGAATTTTACGCTGTTCTTGAGCCTGAATAAAAGCTGAAGACATGAAGCAGATACATACCATGATATAAAAACGATAAGGTATTTTCAAAGTGTCATTGTTTGTGGACAAAAATAACGATAATTATAATGTAAGATTATGCATTAAGATTTTTTTAATAGAAAAGACCTGCTAGGTTTATAAAACTTAGTAGGTCTGAAAATATTTATCCTCCTTCGCGTTCCGCTATGGCGGACGAGAAGATTTGGTTTAATTCCCCAACCCTCTGGGTCGGAATTCAGGATGTTTGCATTGCAAACTCAATTTAATTCCTCGTATGCTTGCGTCGAGGTAGTTTATTATGATGCAAAAAACTATCTAAAAATCGTCTGTTTTCTATCTGGTCCAACCGATACAATGGTTATAGGAATTTCAAGTTCTTTTTCTAAAAAGTCTATATAGTCGTTTAAAGCTCCGGGAAGTTGAGATGATTCAGACATGCCTGTTAAGTCTTCATTCCAACCCTTAAAATCAGTGTAGATTGGTTCTATATTTTCAGGGTCGATATTATAAGGGAAATGTGTAATAACATTCCCTTTATAATTGTAAGCGGTACATACTTTTAAGGATTTAAATCCCGAAAGTACATCGCCTTTCATCATCATAAGTTTTGTGACGCCATTTACCTGACACGCATATTTTAAAGCTACTAAATCTAACCAGCCACAACGACGAGAACGTCCGGTTGTTGCTCCAAATTCCTGACCTACACGACCCATGGTTTCGCCAACTTCATCAAATAGTTCGGTTGGAAAGGGACCTGAACCAACGCGTGTTGTATAGGCTTTAAAGATACCAAATACATCACCAATTTGGTTTGGTGCTACCCCTAAACCTGTACAAGCTCCAGCTGCAGTCGTATTACTTGATGTTACAAATGGATAGGTTCCAAAATCGATATCCAGCAAAGATCCTTGCGCACCTTCGGCAAGAATGGTTTTTCCTGATTTTTGAGCTTGGAAAATATATTCTTCGGAATCAATAAATGTCAATGACTTCAGAACATCAATGGCTTCAAAGAATTCTCCTTCAAGTTCTTCTAAATTATATTCTAAATCTACATTATAAAATGCTATCATGGCTTCGTGCTTATTCGCAAGCTTACGATACCGCGTTTTCCAGTCGCTTAATTCCAGATCGCCCACACGAATCCCATTACGACCCGTTTTGTCCATGTAGGTTGGCCCGATACCTTTTAAGGTCGAACCAATTTTAGCTTTTCCTTTAGAAGCTTCGCTCGCTGCATCTAGTAAACGATGGGTTGGTAAAATGATATGTGCTTTACGGGAAATAAGCAAAGATTTTCTGTAGTCTACATCTTGCGCTTCCAGTTTATCCAATTCCTTTTTAAAAATAACGGGATCTATAACAACACCATTGCCCACTAAATTTTTAGCGTCGTCATGAAAAATTCCAGATGGAATGGTATGTAACACATGTTTTTTGCCATTAAATACCAAGGTGTGCCCAGCGTTTGGACCGCCTTGAAAGCGTGCAATAATATTGTAGTTAGAGGTAAGTACATCAACAATTTTTCCTTTGCCTTCGTCTCCCCATTGTAAACCTAGTAGTAAATCTACTGCCATTGTAAAAATTAGTTATTTGGTTGATTTTCTGTTACCGTAAAAGTAGAGTGAATGATTTTTTATTTCGATATCAAAAACTTCTTCAATAGTTTTTTTGATAGATTGAATTCTGGGATCGCAAAATTCTATAACCTCTCCAGTATCCGTTAGAATAACATGGTCATGCTGCCTATCAAAATACGATTTTTCGTAGTGCGCCTGATTCTGCCCAAACTGGTGCTTTCTTACCAGGGCACATTCTAATAATAATTCGATGGTATTATAAAGTGTAGCGCGACTCACACGATACTTTTTATTTTTCATGTTTAGATACAGCGATTCGATATCGAAATGTTCCTCATTATTATAGATTTCTTGAAGTATAGCGTAGCGTTCGGGTGTTTTACGATGACCATTGTTTTCTAAAAACATGGTAAAGACATTCTTTACTATTTCCTGATGCTTTGGGTCTGCTTTTACACTCATAATTCAGCGCAAATTTACATTTATTTTTAGATGTGACCTATACTCTGGATACTTTATCTATACCATTAATTTTTTTAAGCCTATCCATGAGTTTTTTTAATAAACTATTGTTTTTTACTATCACATTTATTTTGCCTGAAAACACACCGTCATCACTTTCAAAACTTATACTTTTCATGTTGACGTGCATATTAGAAGATATAAGCTGTGTAATCTCGTTAACTAATCCTAAATTGTCAATTCCCGATAAAATAATTTGAGCGGCAAATTCTTGTTGCGAAGAGTCTATCCATTTTGCCGATAAAATTCTGTAAGCGTAATGGGACTGCAAACTCAAGGCATTAGGACAATTTTTTTTATGAACCTTAATGCCTTCAGATACAGTCAGGAATCCAAATACTGCGTCTCCCGGAATTGGATTACAGCAATTGGATAATTTGTAATCCAGCTTTTCTTCTTCTTTACCAAAGACCAGTGAGTCGTATTTTGCAGTAATTTCGTCCCGATCAAGTTCTTCTTGGGTGACGGTTGCTTTTCTTGAAATTTTGTTTTTAATAAAACTCATTAAAACATTACTTCTGGAAGATGCAAAATCTTTAAGCATCGGATTGTCAATAGTTCCAACACCAATGCGGTAAAATAAATCTAAACTCGTTTTAAGTTTAAAATAATTAACCAATTCGTTTATAGATTTTTCGTTCAGGACAATTTTAAGCTGTTTTAATTTTCTGCGCAAAATTTCTTTACCGTCCTCTGCGATAATCTTTTTATCCTCTTTTAAAGCCGATTTAATTTTACTTCGTGCTCTCGCAGTTGTGGCATAATCAAGCCAATTGGCATTTGGTTTGGCACTTTCTGACGTTAAAATATCGACCTGATCGCCACTTTGTAATTCATGGCTTAAGGGTACAAGTTTTCCATTTACTTTTGCACCTCGTGTTTTCATGCCGACCTCTGTATGTATACCAAACGCAAAATCTAAAGGCGTAGCACTTTTTGGCAATGATTTTAAATCGCCTTTGGGCGTAAACACAAAGATCTCTTTAGAATAGAGATTGAGTTTAAATTGTTCGACAAAATCAACTGCGTTAGTTTCGGGGTTTTCCAGCGCTTCCTGTAATTTATTGATCCAATCTTCTAAATTATCTTCTTTAGAAGCAACTTCTTTGTATTTATAATGAGCAGCGTAGCCTTTCTCTGCAATTTCGTTCATACGATCACTGCGAATTTGAACTTCTACCCAACGACCTTTTGGGCCCATCACGGTAATGTGCAGGGCTTCATATCCTGTTGATTTCGGAGATGAAATCCAGTCGCGAAGTCGTATAGGATTTGGTCTAAAATGATCGGTTACTATAGAATAAATTTTCCATGCCAAAAATTTCTCATTCGCTTCTTCACTTTCATAAATGATTCTAATAGCAAACTTATCGTAAACTTCGTCAAAGGATACGCCTTGCTTCAGCATTTTTTTCCGAATTGAAAAAATGGATTTTGGACGCCCTTTTATAGTATAACTTAATTTTTCATCGTCCAGTGAATTTTTAATAACATCGCTGAAATTTTTTATATAAACATCCTGTTCTTCCTTGCTCTCTTGAATCTTGTTT
>CAXMOQ010000008.1:31149-38758 GCA_964195015.1 uncultured Flavobacteriaceae bacterium
TATATTTTAATCCTAAATCTTCAAGTTCGGTTTTTATATTATAAAGTCCAATACGATGTGCCAACGGTGCGTAAATGTATAAGGTTTCCGATGCGATCTTTACTTGCTTGTCCGACCGCATTGCATCCATAGTTTGCATGTTGTGGAGTCTATCGGCAATTTTAATAATGATAACGCGAACATCATCATTTAACGTTAATAGCATCTTACGGAAGTTCTCGGCCTGATTCGAAACATCCATATCTTTTTTAAGCGAAGATATTTTCGTGAGCCCGTTAACAATCTTGGCCACCGTTTCGCCAAATAGTTGTTCGACATCCGAAATATTATAGTCGTCATTATCTTCTACAACATCATGAAGCAAAGCCGCAGCAATAGAGGTGGCATCCAAACCAATTTCCTGGGCCACTATTTTAGCTACTGCTATGGGATGAAAAATATAAGCTTCGCCCGATTTTCTGCGTTGATCTTTATGCGCATCAACAGCAACATCAAAAGCCGAGCGAATCATTTTTTTGTCACCGGCTGTAAGTGTTCTATAACTTACTTTTAAAAGCTCTTTATACGCTTTGGCAATGGCAGCATTTTCTTTTTCTATCGCTTCATCAGTCATAAAACTAAAATAGCATAAAGAAAGTTAATGAGCAATAGCTTTGTTGTTTTTTACTGTTTTAATTGAAAGGAGGAGAATTATTCTTTCAAAATTTTAATATCGTCTATAAGTTGTTGTATTTCCTCATCACTTGTGCCATCGTAAATGCCACGGATTTGTTTTTTTTTATCAACTAGGACAAAGTGTGTGGTATGAATAAAATCCTGTAAGCCGCCATCACCTTGATCGACAACGGCAAAGTAACTTTTACGCGCCAATTCGTAAATGTGTTTTTTGCTTCCGGTGGTCACATTCCACTTGGAGTCGATGACACCTTTTTTGGTTGCATACTCCTTTAAAACAGGAATGCTATCGATCTCTGGCGTTACAGATAGTGAGAGGAATTTAATATCATCATCATTCAAAAATTTCTTTTGAAGTTTCCCCATATTATCTGTCATAATGGGACAAATGGTTGTACAACGTGTAAAAAAGAAATCGGTGACATAAATTTTGTTTTTATAATCTTCTTGCGTCACAGCTTCTCCATTTTGATTTGTTAAACTGAAATCGGCAACCGTGTGATTCTTATTAACGTCTTGAATACTAGGGTCGACTAATTTCGGGTTTATATTAACAGGATTATAAATTGGGAGTTGCTTTTCTGATGACTGGCAATTCATAAAGAATAAAACAAGAAGTAAGATAAAAGGTTGAATAGATTTCATTTAGACAATTTAGATAACTTTTTGGTTTATATAGTCTTTAGCTTCTATAAGTTCAGGCCTTTCACTATTAGAATCTTTGGTTAATTCAATAAGTTGATTAAAATATAAGGCTGCCTTATCTGAATTACCAGATTGTTTTGCTGCCACGGCTGCGCCGTAAATACCGTTAAATCTGTTTGGGTGCCCTTTTAAATTTTCTTCATAGGCTGCTAATGCTTTTTCTGGCTTATTTAATTTCAAAAACATATCACCTAATAATTCTATGGCTGGTAGCACATCGCCAGGAGTAACAGGATGTTTGCTTGTTGTTTTTTCTATTTCAACCGCTTCTTTCATCAGTGTAAGACCGCTTTCTAAATCATTTTGTCTAAAACTCAACCAAGCCTGCGATGTTTTAATTTGAATTTCTACTTGTTTAATTTGAATAGATTTTGTGAGATCGTTTTCTGCTATTAGATTTTGATGTAATATTATCAGAATTTCAATTTCTCTTTTAGCTGAAGCAAAGTCTTTTGTATTCGATGCTCCTATAGATCGTGCAAAGTGGTGTATTGCTTCTTGCCAAGGGAAATTCTCCCAATTTAACTCTATCTCCTGTAATTCTAAATTAGCTGCTTGTTCCCAATTTTTGTTTTCAAGAGCGAGCCTCGCAGGTATTGCAGTTATTGGGTAGATAACAGCCGTAATATTGGCGGGATAAAAGGTTTTTCGTTCTTTAATTAGATGGTATTGTTGTTCTGCATTTCCGTTATCTCCTTTTTGTAAATATGCATAAACTAGATAATCAATGCTATGCAATTCTTCAAAATAAGAACCCGTTAGGGCTGCCGCTTCTGCATAACATCGAGCACTTTCTGTTGATTGCAAATTTGAATCTATTGACTCCTCCCATATTCCTAATCTTGTAAAAATATGAGAGGGCATGTGTTGTGCATGAGCTGATGAAGGCGCGATACTTGCATAGCGCCTTGCAGTTTCTAAACCTTTTTGAGCTAAAACGGGATTATCGTAGTTATGAATGATGTAATGTGCAATGCCTGGGTGATTGGGGTTAGAGTGAAATAGGTCTTCAAGAATTTTTCCTGCTTTTCTCTCATTCGCATAATCTTTTCCAACACGATCTCTAGTAGAATACAACGCCAAGGAATAAAAAATAGCTGCTTCTATATCTTCGGGGTATTTTAAGTATATCTGTTCCATCTTTTCTTCAAACCTTTTTGCTCTTGTTTTATGGTCAATTCTTTCCCAATCTGTATAAAAAGCATCAATGGCATTTATATAATCCCTTTGCTTGTCATCCATTGATAATTCTTTTGCCACATTCAATATTTTTAAACCTTTAATCAATTCGTTTTTTGAAGGTGGAAACCAAGCCGCATGATAAATACTCATGGCAACACCCCAATATGCCATTGGGCAATTAGGGTCAGCATCGATTACCTGTACAAATACTTTTTCGGCTTCAGTGTACTGAAAAGAATGTAACAATGCCACGGCTAAATCAAAAGTTTCTCTTGTTTCGTAGTTACAAGACAACGAAAATTTTAGTTCTCCAAATTGTCCATCTCCACACAATAGTAAATCGCCTCTCTGAAAGTCTATAGATGCTAAATCAGGACTAGGCTTTGGTGTTTTGTTTTTGCAGGCCGTAGCAAATATTAATAAAAGACATGGGAATAAAATATTGATTTTTAGCGATTTCATTTTTTTAGTAGATTAAATTTTAGTCTATCTCTTTAGCTGGTTTTAAAATCATATCATGTTCACTTGCTAATTTGCCAAACTCTTCTGGGCTTAAAGCAGTAGCTTCTTTTCCCGGCTCTACACCAATTTTTCTAAAAAATGAAAGTAACCCCTTTTTCTCATTAGGAATTACAGCAAAAACCAAGCTTAACGGTTCACTTCCCGTATTTTTAAAAGAATGCCATACAGCAAGCGGATTGTACCAAACATATCCTGCTTTAATAGGAATTTCAATAAGTTTTTCGTCTACAATATTTATTGCTAATCCTTCACCAGATACGATATAAGCGATTTCTTCAGTTTTTATGTGCTTGTGCGTTGGAAGAGTTCCGCCTACACCCATAGTGAATTTTGCAAAGCTAGCGGATGCATCTGGGTATGTTTCAGCATCGATATAAATTGTGAGTTCACCACCAGTGCCTAAAGTATCTTTGGAACTTGGGTTAAACCAATAAAGATCACCTTCTTCAGGTTTCATAATATGGATTTTACCATCTGTTGGTTTTATTGAATTGATTTCCTCTTCATTTGTAACGTCATTTGGTTTAGTTATTTTTGATTTCTCTTTACATGAAATAATACATAATATCATTACTGTAGCCATAATTCGAAAAAAAGGGTTAAAAGTTTTCATAATATATAATTTAAATGGATTGTTGGTTGATAAATTCTTTAGCTTCTTCAAGTTCTGTTCTATCACTATTCGAGTTTTCGGTTAACTTCAATAATGCTTCAAAATACATTGTGGCTTTTTCAGTATTTCCAACTTGTTTAGCAGCTATTGCGGCACCATAAAGGCCATTAAATCTGTTTGGGCTTCTTTTTAGATTCATTTCATAAGCTTCTAATGCCTTTGCAGGTTTATTCATTTCTAATAACATATCTCCTAATAGTTCTATTGCTGGTAAAACCTCTCCTGGAGTAGCAGGGTGTTTTCCTGTTTCTGCTTCCAATATAGCAGATTCTTGCATAAGAGCCAGTGCATCTTTTTGATTCCCTTTTGCGAAATTTAGCCATGCCTCTGCTGCTTTCACTTGAATCATGACCTGTTTTGTTCTGTACACGTCTTCTAATCTTACAAGTTCTTGTTGGTAAGATTTAAGTGTCATTAAATCATTTTCTGCTGAATTAAGGTCTCCTGAATGCAGAGCTCCCAAAACCCTAGCAAAATGCATATTCGATATTTCCCAAGGAAAATTCTTCCAATCTACATTAGAATGATGTTGTTTTAATTTAGCCGCTTCTTCCCACTTTCTGTTTTCTAAATATATTCGAGATGAAACTGCTCCAAAATTATAAGGCGAACCAATTGGAAGTACTTTATTTATTGTAAGTAAATATTCGTACTGTTCCATTGCTTTTACATTATCTCCTATTTGTAGATAAGCATATACTAAATAATCCAAGGCATGAATTTCACGATTCCAATGACCATCCATGCCAGTTTCACCTGCATAACAATAGGCTGCAGAAGCGGATTTTAAATTGGATTCTATAGATTCGTCCCAAAGTCCCAATCGGGTAAATATATGAGAAGGCATATGCTGTGCATGAGCAGAACCCGGTGCTATATCTGCATATCTCCTGGCCGTAGATAAGGCCAATTTTGCCAACTCGGGATGATCGTAATGATGAATGATATAATGTGCAATGCCCGGGTGATCTGGCTGATCGGGAAAAATCGATTCCAAAATCTTTCCAGCTTTTTTTTGCTTAATATATTCTTTGTCCTCTGATTTGGCAGTAGCAAAAAGGGATAAGGCATAAAATATGGCCGCCTCTTTATCATCTGTATACTTAATATAAATTTCTTCCATAGGCTGCTCCATTTTTTGAGCTCTGCCTAAATGATTTGTGGTGTCCCAATCATTGTCATAATACGTGCTGATGGCGTCAAAATATTCCTGCTCTCGTGTTGTTTTCTTTAATGGCTTTGCAATTTCAAGAATTTTTATTGCCTTCTTGAAACCTTCCTTGCTAGGCCCAAACTTAGGATGGTTAAGAATACTCATTGCAACACCCCAATATGCCATAGCACAATCGGGATCCGCATCCAGAACTTGTACAAAGGCTTTTTCAGCCTCATTATATTCAAAGGAGTGCAATAGTGAAATAGCAAGATCAAAAGTCTCTCGGATTTCATAGTTGCAAGTCAAGGAAAAACTTACCTCTCCAAAAACGTCTCCACCACATAAAACAATCTCTCCTCGATTAAGATCGATAGAGGCTAATGCCGGATTAGGCTGTGGGGTTTTGTTTTTGCAACCAGAAATAAGTAATAAAATAATGGCAAAAAAGTAAATTTTTAAAAATTTCATAATTGAAGATTAAGTTAACGGTGTGATATTATGATTTATACTAAAGAAATTATTAGGATCGTACTTTCTTTTAACTTCTTGTAAGCGAGTGTAATTTGTTCCAAATGAAGAATTTATTTGATTGGCATCATCATGATCCAGATAATTACTGTATACACCTCCAGAAGCAAATGCTGTCATTTTTTGATGAAGATCTCTACTCCAATCAATATTTTTTTCATCGTTATTAGGGTCTACCCATCCAGACCAAATCCCTAAAACATAGGAAGCACTGCGTTCTACAAAAGCGGTCGCCTCTTTGTTAACACGGTTAATGGCGCCACCAAATGGCTCAAAGCCAACAATAGAAAGAGGTCCGGGAAGATGATTTGTGTGATTTACGAAGACGTCAATGGCCTCGTCTGTTAGATCATTCATATAATGTGCTTTCCAATAATACCGCATACCATTGGGCACACCCGGATCAAAGTTTGTTTGAAGTGTTAAAAATGGCATGGGCATTATGGCACGAAGAAATGGATTGCCAAAGTCTTGTAATGGATTTAATTCGGTTTTTCCATCTTCAAGGTTGCCTGAATGACATGCCACAATAGCAATTGCTGTCTTGCCTTGAAGTTCTTCTGGAAAAGGTGCAACAGGAGGAACTCTCACAACCAAGGCGTAACCCGCAAGTTCATCTGAAGCATTTTTAGTAAACGCTCTATAAAATTGAAGAACTTCTTTCGTATCTTCAATAGGGTAAAAGACCTGTGCAACCATAACTTCGGGACCAACTTCATAAAGCTTAAATTTAAATGAAGTTACAACTCCAAAATTTCCACCACCACCACGAAGTGCCCAAAAAAGATCGGAATTTTCATTTTTACTGGCACTAACTATTTCTCCGTTAGCCGTCACAAGTTCAGCAGAAATCAAGTTGTCTAAAGTGAGACCATGTTTACGACCTAAATAACCAATACCTCCTCCTAAAGTCAATCCGGCGATACCAGTTTTTGACACTATTCCAACTGGTGTTGCGAGGTTAAACTTTTGAGTTTCCTGATCTAAATCACCAATAGTAGCTCCTGCTTCTACCTTTACCGTTTTAGCAACTGCATCAACTACTACATGCTTCATTTGTGATAAATTAATCATAAGACCATCGTTACAAACCGCTTTCCCTGCAACACTATGTCCTCCACCTTTTATCGATACAGGTAAATCATGGTGGCGTGCAAAATTTACACAGTTCACAATATCATTTACATTTGCACACATCGCAATCATTGCTGGTCGCTTGTCTATCATCCCATTCCATACAGAACGTGCTTCATCATATTCAGAATCTGAAGGTAGGATTAAAGGTTTGCTTAACGATTGGGAAAGTTCTCTAATTGTTGCTTCATCTAACATAGCTGATTAATTTAAATTAATAAATTCCTTACCAAATATTAAGACTTAGGTTATATGATTTGTTTGAGAACAAATTATTGCAAATCGCTAAAAAAAAACTAGGGAGTAAAAAATTAAATTATTGATTTTCAATCATGTGAAGATAATGAATTTTAAACAAGAATGAAAACGGTAATTTAAAGTTAGTTTATAATGTGAAAATTAAGTATCGGACTGAAATATAACTATCACATCAACAATTAATTGAAATAAATTTCGTACATTGTTGATTATTAAATAATTACTTTCGTTTATTGCCATTTGAGATTGTCTCCCCTAGACTTATTAATTAGCTATTTGTTTCTACTCCTGAATTTATCGTAATTGGTGTGCTTAAAAACAACCAATTATGAAAACAATTTTTAAACTATCTGTAAAGTCAGTCCTTAAGCTCGCGTTTTTGGCAGTGCTTTTCCTAGCCTTCTCCTGCAGCTCGGATACGGTGCTGGAGTCTGAAGAAAACATGGAGGCGATGAATGCTAAAAATGGATTAAATTCCGTCTTGAAAGAGTTAGCCAGTGGAGCTTTCTTTAAAGGAGCCAATGGTATTGACATAGGACCCGATGGCAATCTTTACGTCGGTAGTGTTGTTGGTCTGGAAATTGTTGCAATTAACAAGCAAAATGGTAAGTTTATCAAACGGCTTGGACAAGAGACAGGAGTGAAAGGTGCTGATGATCTTGTATTTGGTCCGGATGGATCGCTATACTGGACTAACATCCTAGTTGGAACCGTAGGTCGATTAAAACCAGATGGATCAATGTCTGAACAGTTTGTTTCGCCTGGTGTTAATCCGA
>CAXMOQ010000009.1:0-36759 GCA_964195015.1 uncultured Flavobacteriaceae bacterium
TCATTCCAACCAAACCTCATGGTTAGAAACAATTGCTATAGTAAAGGTGATTCCTCATGATAAAGACGGTCTAATATGTTTAGATAGTTTTGAACTACAATTAAAGCTGTATAAGCCACACCCCATAAAAATTGTATCTATTACGGCATGCTCTAATGTTACAGGCATAAAAACAGAATATCATAAAATAGCAAGCCTCATTCATAAATATAATGGCCTGTGCTTTGTTGATTTTGCCTGTTCGGCTCCTTATGTAAATATTAATATGCATCCTAAACATGAAGATGAATATTTGGATGCTATTACGTTTTCACCGCATAAGTTTTTGGGAGGTCCGGGAGCATCAGGAGTTTTAATCTTTAATAAAAAATTATACACTAATTTGGTGCCAGATAATCCTGGTGGGGGTACAGTAAGCTATACAAATCCATGGGGAGATCATGATTATATTGATGATATTGAAACTCGGGAAGATGGAGGGACACCTGGTTTTTTACAAGCCATTAAAGTAGCATTATCTATTCAGCTAAAAGAAAAAATGGGTATTAGGAATATTTTAGATAGAGAACATGAATTAAATACACTTATTTTTAAAAGACTCTCTAAAATAAAGAACTTACATATTCTTGCAGCAGAGCACACAGACAGATTGGGTGTTTTTTCGTTTTATATAGAGGATGTACATTATAATTTAGTCGTAAAACTATTGAACGACCGTTTTGGTATTCAAACCAGAGGCGGCTGTTCATGTGCAGGGACTTATGGTCACTATTTATTAAATGTAAATAAACAAACATCAAAAGCTATTGAGCAAAAAATATTAGATGGTTGTTTAATCGAGAGACCAGGTTGGGTGCGTATGTCCGTTCACCCTACAATGACTAATGGAGACGTAGATACTATCTGTGAAGCTATTAAAGAAGTCGCTGCAAATAGTAAGACTTGGATGGAAGATTATAAGTACAATGCTATTAAAAATGAATTTGTGCATATAAGTAATATTAATGTTGCGGAAAGTATTGCGCATAACTGGTTTAATTAATAACTTTGAATTAAATTTCGGACAACTAAAAAAAAGCAGCGGATTATAAATGAAAATCAAAAAGGTATTAGTAGCCAACCGAGGTGAAATAGCCATTCGCATATTCAGGGCCTGCGTAGAAATTGGTCTTAAAACCGTTGGGGTATATACCTACGAAGATCGGTATTCACTGCACCGCTATAAATCTGATGAATCTTATCAAATTGGAACCGATAACGAGCCTCTAAAACCATACTTGAATATAGATGAAATTATAAGAGTGGCAAAACAAAATAATGTGGATGCCATTCACCCAGGCTATGGGTTTCTTTCTGAAAATGCAATGTTTGCTCAAAAATGTGAGGATAATAATATTATTTTTATTGGTCCTAAAGTATCCGTATTAAAAGCGCTTGGGGATAAAATTAGCGCTAAAAAAGTAGCAGTAGCTAATAACATCCCAATTATTGAAAGCAACACCAAGGATATTGTAAATATTGAGCTTGCGCTATCGGAGGCAAAAAACATAGGCTATCCAGTAATGCTCAAAGCAGCATCTGGAGGTGGAGGACGTGGTATGCGTGTCATTCGTTCTAAAGAGGAACTCTTAGGCGCTTTCGATGAAGCGAAGCGAGAATCCTTAACGGCCTTTGGAGATGATACTGTCTTTTTAGAAAAGTATGTAGAAAACCCAAAACATATCGAAATTCAAATTGTAGCAGACTCTCATGGTAATATGGTACATTTATATGAGCGTGATTGTTCTGTACAAAGACGGTACCAAAAAGTAATTGAGTTTGCCCCATCATTTGGGTTGGAACAAGAAACAAAAGACAAACTTTACGAGTACGCCTTAAAAATATGCAAGGCGGTAGACTATAATAATATAGGGACCGTAGAATTTTTATTGGATGAAGATGGCAGTATTTACTTTATAGAAGTAAATCCAAGAATACAAGTAGAGCATACAGTTACTGAAATTGTTACCAATATAGATTTAGTAAAAGCACAGATCTTTATCGCTGGTGGCTACAAGCTTTCCGATCAACAAATAAAAATTAAAGACCAAGACGCCATAAAAGTTACCGGCTATGCCCTGCAATGTCGTATTACCACCGAAGACCCATCTAACGATTTTAAACCCGATTATGGCACCGTATCAACCTACAGAAGTGCATCCGGGTTTGGCATACGGTTGGATGCCGGAAGTTTATATCAAGGCGTTAATGTGTCCCCGTTTTTCGATTCTATGCTTGTTAAAGTATCAGCTAATAGTAGAACGCTTGACGGCGCATGCAGAAAAATGCGAAGAGCATTGTTAGAGTTTCGCATTAGGGGCGTTAAAACCAACATTGCTTTTCTGGATAATATTTTAAACCATCAAACTTTTAGAGAAGGTAAGGTTACGGTAAACTTCATTAAAAACGAGCCGTCATTATTTCAATTTACAGAATCCAGAAATAGAACTGGCAAATTAGTAGACTTTCTGGGAGAAATTATTGTCAATGGGAATCCCGATGTCAAGAATATAATTCCAAACAAAAAATTCTTAAAGCCCAAAGTACCGAGTTTCGATAAATCGGCCCAGTATTCAAAAGGAACAAAAGATTTGCTCACCGAACTTGGTCCTGAAAAGTTTGCAGACTGGTTAAAAAATGAAAAGAAAATTCATTTCACAGATACCACCATGCGAGATGCACATCAAAGTTTGTTGGCAACACGTATGCGAACTACAGATATGTTGCAAGTTGCAGAAGGGTATGCTAAAAACCATCCAGAGATATTTAGTATGGAAGTATGGGGTGGCGCAACCTTCGATGTCTGTTTAAGGTTCTTACAAGAAAACCCTTGGGAGCGTTTACGCTTACTTCGTAAAGCCATGCCCAATGTGTTGCTGCAAATGCTTATCCGTGGCTCTAATGGAGTAGGTTACACGGCATATCCGGATAACTTAATAGAGAAGTTTGTAGAACAATCTTGGGAAAACGGCGTGGATATCTTTAGAATTTTTGACTCCCTAAATTGGATGAAATCCATTGCACCCTGTATTGAGCATGTTCGTACAAAAACAAATGGACTAGCCGAAGGATCAATTTGTTATACAGGCGACATTTTAAACCCCAACAAAACAAAATACGATTTAAAGTATTATGTGCAACTGGCAAAAGATATCGAAAATGCGGGTGCACATATTTTAGGAGTAAAAGATATGGCGGGTTTATTAAAGCCAAATGCAGCTTACCATTTAATATCTGCCCTAAAATCGGAAATCAATATCCCGATTCACCTGCATACGCACGATACCTCTTCAGTGCAAGCAGCCATGTATTTAAAAGCTGCTGAAGCAGGCGTCGATGTTATCGATGTAGCATTGGGCGGATTATCAGGTCTAACATCACAGCCTAATTTTAATTCTATATTAGAGATATTTCGCTTTCATGATCGAGAAAATATATTAAATACCGAAAAGCTGGCCGAGTATTCAGACTATTGGGAACTGGTTAGAAATTATTATTACCCTTTTGAGTCCGGCTTAAAGGCAGGTTCGGGCGAGGTATATAACCATGAAATTCCTGGAGGTCAATATTCTAATTTAAAAGGGCAGGCCATTGCTTTAGGACTGGAAGATAAATTCCCAGAGGTCACCAAAATGTATGGCGAGGTAAATAGGCTTTTTGGCGATATTGTAAAGGTAACCCCAAGCTCTAAAGTCGTAGGTGATATGGCACAATATCTTATTAGCAATAAGCTTACCGTACAAGACGTGATGGAAAAAGGTGAAACCATATCGTTCCCACAATCGGTCATTGGTTTCTTTAAAGGAGATTTGGGCCAACCTGTAGGAGGATTTCCTAAAAAACTTCAAAAAATCATTTTAAAGGATGAAAAACCTTATACCAATAGACCTAATGCACATTTAAACCCCATTGATTTTAATAGTGAGTTCAAAGCATTCAATCGCAATTTTTCTAAAGGTATGGGCAGAACATTAGAGATTACAGATTTTCTGTGCTTTAATTTATATCCAAAAGTATTTTCAGATGCCTATAACAACCATCTAAAGTATGGTAATGTCATGAATATCCCAACAAAGAATTTTTTCTACGGAATGGATATTGGTGAGGAGATCATAGTCGAACTAGACAAAGGCAAAAATATACTAATTTCTTTAGTTTCCGTGGCAGAACCAGACGATTTAGGAAATGTTGGCGTGTTGTTTAAAGTTAACGGGCAACTCAGAAATATAAGTGTAAAAGACAAATCTATTAAAGTTAGTATGGCAGAAAATGTTAAAGCAGTAACAGACAATTCTAAACATGTAGGAGCGCCATTACAAGGCCTATTATCTATTGTCTTAGTAAAGAAGGGAGAAAAAATCAAAAAAAATAAACCTTTATTTATTATTGAAGCCATGAAAATGGAAACTACTGTTGTTGCTCATAAAGCGGGAAATATTAGTAAAGTCCAACTAAAATCGGGAACATTGGTAAATACCAATGATCTTATAATTGTCTTGAAGTAATTACCCTTAATTCATAAAAAAAGAATTTGGACTTGCAACAAAAAAGTGGACAATTAATTGCGGGATTTAAGCAGCGAGGCATTTTATTTTACAACTAAAAAGGGCATTTACACTTCAAATAAAGTCAATAGCTCTCTGTTTTGCTTTTAAAGGTTATTAAATATATTAAATCTCTCTCTTAGATTTAACCCTTTTAAAGTTCACTTTTTGCTGACGTCATTCAATGAATGGTATAACTTTAAAAACATTAGTTCACATATTAATGTGTTAATGACACTTGATGAAACTACATATAGCGGCGGTTTAAATGGAGAGAATCATCCTATCTCTTGGTTTCATGAATTTGAAGGAGGTCGCATTTTTTATACGGGGTTAGGACATACAAAAGAAAGTTATTCTGATGAGATGTTTTTAAAACACATTTTGGGGGGTATTTTTTACGCCATGGGAAAGAAGAAGAATTAAATATCTTCAAAGATATAAATAGTTTAAAGGATTTTAGAAAATTCATTTGTTTAATTTTAAACTACACTAAATGAAATCAAACCAATCAACAAATCGAAGGTCTTTTATTAAAAAGACTACCTTAACTGCTGTAGGAATTTCAATAATCCCAAGACATGTATTGGGTAGAGGCTTTATAGCGCCTAGCGATAAATTAAATATTGCAGTAATTGGTGGAGGTGGCAAAGGTTTTAGTGATGCCGTAAACGTTTGGAATAATGGTGCTTCCAATATTGCTGCTATTTGTGATGTGGATTGGATCCAGGCCTCCAAAGCTTTTGAAAAATTTCCAAAAGCTAAAAAGTATAAAGATTTTAGAAAAGTTCTTGACGAGGTCAAAGATATTGATGCAATTACTGTTTCAACTCCAGATCATACCCATGCTGTAATTGCCATGTCTGCAATGAAATTAGGAAAACACGTTTATGTACAAAAGCCATTAACACACAATATTTATGAAGCCAGAATGTTAACTCAAGCCGCAAATCAATATCAGTCGGTAACTCAAATGGGAAATCAAGGAGCTTCAGGTCAAGGGGTAAAACAAATGATAAAATGGTTTGACGAAGGATTAATCGGTAATGTTAATCAAGTTCATGTATGGACAAACAGACCCGTTTGGCCACAAGGCATTCCAACTCCAACCAATAAACCCGCTTTGTTAAGTGGTTTAGATTGGAACAATTGGATAGGTCCAGCGCAATGGGTAGATTATCATCCTTTATACCATCCGTTTAAATGGCGAGGCTGGTGGAATTTTGGAACTGGAGCTTTAGGCGATATGGGGTGTCATTTAATGGATCCGCCTTACAGAGTTTTAGGACTTGGATACCCAACAGAAGTGGAGAGTAGTGTCGGGGCAGTATTTTCAAAAGATTGGACACCAGATTACTATCCAGAATCTTGTCCTCCTTCATCCAGAACCCAATTAAAATTTCCACCAAGTGTTAAAAACCCTAGTGAAGTAAAATTAAACTGGACTGATGGTGGTCTACGCCCATTTCATCCGGAGTTGATTCCAGCAGATCATCCAATAGGTGACAAAGATAGCACGAACGGTGTCATAATGATTGGAGAAAAAGGGATTATGACCTGTGGAACTTATGCTAGAAATCCTAAAATCCATTTTAATAATGGAGACGTATTAGTTGCAGAAAATATGGAAGATGAAAATGCGCTCCCTGAAAACGGTCATCAAGCTGCATGGGTAGAAGCATGTAAAGAAGGATATGGTAAAGAAAAATACAAATCATTAACATCTTCTTTCGATTTTGCTGGCCCATTAACCGAATCTATCCTAATGGGAAATTTAGCAATACGGAGTTATAATTTAAGGGAAAAAAGTGGTAACCGATTTGAATATTCAGGTCGTAAAAAACTGCTTTGGGAGGGTGCAAATATGAGAATAACCAATTTCGACCCTGCAAACCAGTTTGTTAAAAGAGCCTATAGAGAAGGATGGAGCTTGGTGTAATATTTATCCTTCTTACTTTTTTCAATAAAGGAAAAATAATTTACTCTACAATAAACTTACCACGCATCATGGCAAAATGTGCTGGGAATGTACATAAGAATTCATAAGTCCCTACCTCTGGTGCATCAAATTCTATTACTGTAGTTTCTCCTCCTCCAATTAACTTTGTATGTACAATTATATCATCTTCTGAATCTTTTGGTAAATATCCATTATCTCTCTCTGCTGCCGCTTTCGTTGCAAACTCTACCAGATCAACACCTTTTTTTAATATGGTTACATTGTGTCCCATTACGTTTATGTCAAGTTTACCAATATGTCGTAATGTAAGTTTTACTTTTTGACCTGCTTTTACTCTTATTTCGTCCTTATTGAATTTCATTAAATCATCGGCAGTCAAAACAACATTGGCAACATCCTCATTTGTGTTTTTTGAAGTATCAACCTTTTCTTCTTTAATAACTTTTTCATACGAAAATCCTTCTTTCTTTTTTTCTTCTTTACCACCACAACTGACGATTAATATAAAAGAAAAAAAAGCTAATAATAGACTATTTAGTGTTTTCATGATTTAAAAATTTTATTTTTCAGTAAATTAACAAAAACAGATGTTTTTAACTAATAACTGCAGGTCAAATATTATAAAATATAATCGGTACTGATAAAGTTAGACGACTTTGTTTCAAGTAATTCATTTAAAATAGCATTGTTATAGTCGTTGTCTTTTGAAGCTACAAAAGTCCTAATAGAAAACGAACGCAAGGCATCATGAACACTTAAGGTGCTAAATGCAGAATCTTTTCGTCCTGTAAAAGGATATACATCCGGACCACGTTGGCATGAACTGTTTAAATTCACACGACAAACTAAATTTACCAATGTATCAATTAATGGCGATAAGGTTTTAACATCCTTTCCAAACACACTTACTTGCTGACCGTAATTAGATTCTGCCATGTCATGCAAAGGTTCCTGAATATCATTAAAAGGAACAATAGGGATTACAGGGCCAAACTGCTCTTCCTGATACACACGCATGTCTCTATTTACGGGATATAATACCGCAGGAAATATAAAATTATCTGTTGTCTCTCCTCCTTTTACATTAAGAATTTCTGCGCCCTTATCTGTCGCATCATCAATCAATTCTTGAATATATGTCGGTTTTCTAGGTTCTGGAAGTGGTGTTAATGTTGCACCAGATTCCCACGGGTTTCCAAATTTAAGCGCATCAACTCTAGCCGAAAAACGCGCATTAAATGCATCAACAATATCTTCATGAACATATAATACTTTTAAGGCCGTACAACGTTGCCCGTTAAACGATAACGTGCCTGCAATGCATTCATTTATCGTGACATCCAAATCGGCATCAGGCAAAACAATTGCAGGGTTTTTTGCTTCTAATCCTAAAACTAAACGCAGCCTGTTCTTTTTAGGGTGATTATTTTGAAGCGCATTAGCCGAAGTACTATTTCCTATTAATGCCAAGACATCTATTCTTCCTGATTGCATCATTGGTGTTGCCAAAACCCGACCTCTACCATAAATAATATTTACCACGCCTTTGGGGAAACTACTTTGAAAGGCTTCTAATAATGGTGAAATAAGTAACACACCTAGTTTAGCTGGTTTAAAAATGGTGGTATTCCCCATAATTAATGCCGGAATAAGCAAGGTAAAAGTTTCATTAAGCGGATAATTATAAGGTCCTAAACAAAGCACAACGCCAAGAGGTCCTCTTCGAATATGTGCATAAACACCTTCATTTTTTTCAAACTTTGCAGAATCCCTGTCAATTTGCTTGTAAGCTTCAATAGTATCGTATATATAATCTACGGTTCTGTCGAATTCCTTTTCAGAATCCGATAAATTTTTACCTATTTCCCACATCAATAGTTTTACAACGTCTTCACGCTTGGTTTTCATTTGCTCAACAAACTTCTCCATACAAGCAATTCTATCAATCACTTTCATCGTTGGCCACAAGCCTTGTCCTTTATCATAGGCCAAGCATGCAGCCTCTAAAGCTTCTAAAGCTTCCGTTTCTCCTAATTGCGGAACGCTCCCTAATAATGTTGGTTCGTATTCTTCGGTTGAAGAAATTGTAGAATATACCTCCGCAGTATCTCCTGTCCAAGACCGTAATTCACCTGAAACTAAATAGGTGCCTTGATTTAAAGGTGTTGTTATTTTATATTCTTGAGGAATTTCTATTGCTTTTGTTTCTATACCCATTTAGGTTTGTTTTAGTTATGTTATTATTCCCATTAAATGTTACGCCAAAATTGATACTTCATCAGCAGTTTCGGTTTTTATTACTTTCATAGCTGTCATTGCACTACGCAAGCTTTTACCAATACTTTCGATTGGATGTTGTCTTATCACTTCATTTACTTTTATGAGTTCAATATTGTCAACAGCATTTGAAGGTGCAAACGATTTCCCAATCACATCGGTTTTTACGGTTTTCATAAAATCTACCAATAATGGCTTGCAGGCATGGTCGAATAAATAACAGCCATATTCGGCTGTATCAGAAATAATGCGATTCATTTCAAAAAGTTTTTTTCTTGCAACCGTATTTGCAATTAATGGTAACTCATGAAGTGATTCGTAATACGCAGATGCCGAAATAATTCCAGAAGCCACCATCGTTTCAAAAGCCAATTCAACACCTGCTCTTACAAAAGCAATCATTAATACACCATGATCAAAATATTCTTGTTCCGAAATATGGTTTGAAGTCGCGGTCGTTTTTTCAAAGGCTGTTTCGCCAGTCGCTGCTCGCCATTTTAATAAGTTAACATCATCATTAGCCCAATCTTCCATCATGGTTTGAGAGAAATATCCAGACATGATATCGTCCATGTGCTTTTCAAACAATGGCTTCATAATGGTTTTTAATTCTTCCGATAATTGAAATGCTTTAATTTTTGCTGGGTTAGATAAACGATCCATCATATTGGTAATACCTCCATGTTTCAAGGCTTCAGTAATGGTTTCCCAGCCATACTGAATAAGTTTTGTAGCATAATTGGCGTCAATACCTTCTTCAATCATTTTATCAAAAGACAAAATAGAGGCAGTTTGCAACACGCCACATAAAATGGTTTGTTCTCCCATTAAATCACTTTTCACTTCGGCAACAAACGAAGATTCAAGAACGCCAGCACGATGTCCGCCAGTCGCAGCAGCATAAGCTTTTGCTTGCGCCCAACCTTTTCCTTCCGGGTCATTTTCAGGATGCACGGCAGTTAATGTTGGCACGCCGAAGCCTCTTAAATATTCTTCCCTCACTTCTGTTCCAGGGCATTTTGGCGCCACCATAATGACCGTAAGATCTTTACGGATTTGTTTTCCTTCTTCAACAATATTAAATCCATGAGAGTACGATAAGGTTGCACCTTGTTTCATCATAGGCATTATAGTATCCACAACATTAGAATGTTGTTTATCCGGTGTTAAATTTAAAACCAAATCGGCAGTAGGAATTAGTTCTTTGTAAGTCCCTACATTAAAATTATTTGAAGATGCATTCTTGAAGGACTGACGTTCTTCTTTTATAGCTTGTTCGCGTAGTGCATAAGAAATATCCAAACCAGAATCTCTCATGTTCAGACCTTGATTAAGCCCTTGCGCTCCACAGCCTACGATGACTATCTTTTTTCCTTTTAATTCTTCAACGCCATCTTCAAATTCTGAAGATTCCATAAATCGGCATTTTGAAAGTTGGTCTAATTTTTGTCCTAACGAAAGTGTATTAAAATAATTTGCCATTTTTTATATTGTTAATTATTAAATGCAGCTAGCATTTCTGTTATTTTCATTTCATCTTTTGTGACTGCAATCCTGCCAGATCGTACAAATTGCATAATACCAAAGGGACTCAATTCTCTATACAATTGATCTACTTCGTTAGCTCTTCCTGATTTTTCAATCACAAAAAAATCTTTATTAACCGTTACAATTATCGCATTATTATCCTTTAATATATTCTGAATTTGACGTTCCTCAAATAATAAATCCGATTTAATTTTAAATAAACATGATTGCTGATAAATAGTTTCTTCGTCGGTATGATAATATGCTTTTATCACTTCAACTTGTTTTTCAATTTGACCAATAATTTTTTTGACTTGGTCTTCGGTCATATTTACAAGAATTGTAAAACGAGACACGCCTTCAATTTCTGAAGCCGAGATATTCATGCTTTCAATATTGATATGCCTACGTTGAAAAATTGCAGAAATACGATTCAATAATCCAATACTATTTTCGGTATAAATAGAAATCGTATATGTAATAATTTCTTTTTCCATACTAACTTAATCTTATGTCTGAAACCGACGCTCCCGAAGGAATCATTGGAAACACATTATTCTCTTTTTCTACGCAAACCTCAAGAAAATAAGCATCTTTACTCACCATCATTTCTTTTATGGCATCTGCCAGTTCTTCACGTTTAGTAACTCGTTTTGCTTCTATATGATAGCCTTTGGCAATGGCTACGAAGTCTGGATTTGTCATTTCGGTCGATGCATAACGCTTATCAAAAAACAATTGTTGCCATTGGCGTACCATACCTAAAAATTCGTTATTCAATACCACAATTTTTACTGGTACTTTGGTTTGAAAAATAGTTCCTAATTCTTGTATGGTCATTTGGTAACCGCCATCACCAATTATAGCAACCACATCACGATCTGGCGCAGCCATTTTAGCACCAATAGCAGCAGGAAGCGCAAAACCCATCGTACCCAAACCTCCTGAAGTAATATTACTTTTGGTTTGATTGAATTCGGCATAACGACATGCTATCATTTGATGCTGTCCAACATCTGAAACTATTGCGGCATTACCTTTACTTTGTGTATTTATTTCATTTAGCACTTCTCCCATTGTTAATTCTCCTTTTGATGGAGAAATCTCATCATTTATGACTTGTTCAAATTCAATAGCATACAGTTTTTTAAATTCCTGATGCCATTCTGAATGTGAATTTTTGTTAAGCAAAGGCAATAATTGTGTTAAACTTGCTTTGGCATCTCCTAACACAGCAACGTCAGTCTTTACATTTTTATCAATTTCGGCTGGATCAATTTCGAAGTGAATAATCTTTGCTTGTTTTGCATATCTATTTAAATCGCCTGTGACACGATCGTCAAAACGCATGCCTATGGCAATTAACACGTCACATTCGTTAGTTAATTTATTTGGCGCATAATTACCGTGCATACCAACCATTCCAATATTTAAAGGATGTGACGTTGGTATTGCTGAAGCACCTAAAATAGTCCATGCCGCAGGAATTCCCGTTTTTTCTATAACGGCTTTTAGCTCTTCTTCAGCTTCACTAAGAATGATACCTTGACCCCAAACAATCAGAGGTTTCTTTGCTGTGTTGATTAATTTCGCTGCTTCCAAAACTGTAGCACTATCCGTTTTAGGAACAGGAATATAACTTCTTACTCCAGTACATTTTTTATACTCAAAATCGAATTCTTCAAATTGTGCATCTTTCGTAATATCTATCAACACTGGCCCTGGACGACCACTCTTGGCAATATAAAATGCTTTAGCCATGACTTCTGGAATTTCTGAAGCTTTTGTGATTTGATGATTCCATTTTGTAACTGGTGTTGAGATACCTATAATATCTGTCTCCTGAAATGCGTCACTCCCTAATAAATGAGAAGCCACTTGTCCTGTAATACAGACCATTGGGGTAGAATCAATTTGGGCATCAGCAATTCCTGTAATCAAATTTGTAGCACCTGGACCAGAGGTTGCTATCGCGACGCCTACTCTTCCCGAAATACGGGCGTAGCCTTGCGCCGCATGTGCAGCACCTTGTTCATGACGTGTTAACACATGATGAATTTTATCTTGATACTTGTATAACTCATCATACACAGGCATAATAGCACCACCTGGATACCCGTAAAGCACATCTACCCCTTCAGCTAATAAACATTTTATAATGGCTTCGCTTCCAGTAATACGTTCTGTTTTTTGAGTTGTTTCTATTTTTGTCTTTGCTGTTTCTGTATTCATACTTAATCTATGTTAGATCATATTTCTTATAATTCTATTTATCAAAAAACCCTACAACTGCGCTCAGGGAGACATTTTTGAATAACCTCTTATATTAGAATTCATCAGTAACACACCCTTTAGATGCCGATGAAACTGTTCTTGCATATTTATAAAGTACACCACGTTTTACTTTTAGTTGTGGCGCTGTCCAATTTTGTCTTCGCTGTTGTAATTCTTCTTCTGAAACCTCAAGCGATATACTATTTGTTTCAGCATCAATAGTAATTATATCTCCATCTTTTACAAAAGCGATAGTACCTCCATCTTGTGCTTCTGGTGTAATGTGTCCAACCACAAAGCCATGTGTTCCCCCAGAAAAACGTCCATCGGTAATGAGTGCTACATCTTTGCCCAATCCTGCTCCCATAATGGCGGCAGTTGGTTTTAACATTTCAGGCATTCCAGGACCTCCTTTTGGGCCTTCATAACGAATCACAATAACATCACCTTTTTCTACTTTCCCATCACGAATACCATCGTTAGCATCATACTCTCCTTCAAAAACTTTTGCTTTTCCAACGAAACTCAAGCCTTCTTTTCCTGTAATTTTTGCTACGCTACCTTCTAGGGCTAAATTACCATAAAGCATACGCAAATGTCCAGATATTTTTATTGGGTTTTCAATAGGTTTAATCACATCTTGACCTTCGGTTAAATCATCGACATCTAATAAATTTTCGGCTAATGTTTTTCCTGTTACAGTTAAACAATCTCCATGTAACAATCCTTTTTTCAATAGATATTTCATAACTGCAGGAATACCTCCAACTTCGTGAACATCTTCCATGAGATATTTTCCGCTTGGTTTAAGATCGGCTAAAAAAGGTGTAGTATCACTTATTTGTTGAAAATCTTTAAGTGTAAAATCGATATTTGCAGCTCTGGCAATTGCTAAAAAGTGAAGTACTGCATTGGTCGAACCTCCTAAAATTGTTACTAAACGAATGGCGTTCTCCAATGATTTTCTAGTAATAATATCTGATGGCTTAATATTCTTCTCTAACAAATTTTGCATGGCTTCGCCTGCTTTAATAGACTCCTGCTTTTTAGCATCGCTCAATGCAGGGTTTGAAGAATTGTATGGCAAAGCCATTCCAAGAGCTTCAATTGCTGAAGCCATTGTATTTGCTGTGTACATACCACCACATGCTCCAGCTCCTGGACAGGCTTTCTCAACAATACTTTGATATTCGGTTTCAGACATGGTCCCTGCGACTTTACTTCCCCAAGCTTCAAAAGCAGAAACAATGTCTAGTTTTTTTCCATTATGACAGCCTGATTCTATAGTACCTCCGTAAACTAATATAGAAGGTCTGTCTAAACGAATCATCGCCATTAATGCTCCTGGCATATTCTTATCGCATCCAACAACTGTTATTAAACCATCGTAACTCATAGCTTGCACTACAGTTTCCATAGAGTCTGCGATAATATCACGTGAAGGTAACGAATAACGCATTCCTGGTGTTCCCATAGAAATCCCATCACTAACACCAATGGTATTAAAAATAAGTCCTATTACGTCTTCATTTTGAGTGCCTTGTTTTACGAGTTTTGCTAAATCATTTAGATGCATATTGCAAGGGTTGCCTTCGTAGCCTGTACTCGCAATTCCGACCATAGGTTTATAAAAATCTTCATTAGTTAAACCAATGGCATGAAGCATTGCCTGTGCTGCTGGTTGTGTTGGATCTTGTGTTACTGTTTTACTATGTTTATTCAGTTTATTCAATCGTATTAATTTTTATAAGTTCGAAATTATATTTTTAGGTTTTTGTGCTGTTTTTATATTATTGTTTAAGTTTAAATTCATTTAAGATATATTTTTATAAATCATTGAATATCAATTATTTATATTATTATTTATATGACGTTCATTTATTGAAATTTTTCATAAAAAAACCTTCCGTTTCGGGAAGGCTAATAAAATTTATTTAAGTTTTATATACCATTCCCTATCAATGTGATATAATCACAATGACAATAATAGGAATAATATTTAAAATTTGTTTGCTCATTTGATTGTTCAAATATTTAAAAAGGATTTTATATATCCTAACGTTAGCTTAAAAAAAATTAAAATCAAGTCGCAATCCACTTTATTTTTTTACTTTTGCGAAATTATAAGAGGAAAGATTTGACTGATTGCAACCTCTTCAGAATCGGGTTAACCGAGGATGAGACCCCAAATCGAGTTTGGGGTAAAATGCTAAAGGCAGTAAAAACTCCCTTGTACGCTTTCGTCAAATCTTGATTATAAAATAAAATATATGGCGTATTTATTTACTTCGGAAAGTGTTTCGGAAGGGCATCCAGACAAAGTAGCGGATCAAATTAGCGATGCTTTAATTGATAATTTTCTGGCATTTGATAAAGATTCAAAAGTAGCCTGTGAAACCTTGGTTACTACTGGGCAGGTTGTGCTTGCCGGTGAGGTAAAATCATCGATTTATCTGGATGTACAAAAAATAGCAAGAGAAACTATAAACAAGATTGGTTATACCAAAAGCGAGTATATGTTCGACGGGAATTCCTGTGGTGTGCTTTCGGCCATTCATGAACAATCTGATGATATTAACAGAGGTGTTGATAGAGACCGCAAAGAGCAGCAAGGTGCTGGAGACCAAGGCATGATGTTTGGTTATGCGACCAAAGAAACTGAAAACTACATGCCATTGGCTTTAGATTTATCGCATTTAATTTTAAAGGAACTTGCCGCATTACGTAGAGAAAATAAAGACATTACCTATTTAAGACCGGATTCCAAAAGCCAAGTCACTATTGAATATAGCGATGATAATATGCCGCAACGTATTGATGCTATTGTAATATCGACCCAACACGACGATTTTGAAAAAGATGATGCGATGTTGGCGAAAATTAGAAAGGATATTGTTAAGATATTAATGCCTCGTGTTATTTCAAAACTTCCGGAACATATTAAAGTTTTGTTTAACGATGATATCAAGTATCACATTAATCCAACAGGGAAATTCGTTATTGGGGGACCTCATGGCGACACCGGGTTAACAGGACGTAAGATTATTGTGGATACCTATGGCGGAAAAGGTGCTCATGGTGGAGGCGCTTTTTCTGGGAAAGATCCAAGCAAGGTAGATAGAAGTGCTGCTTATGCCACGCGACATATGGCAAAAAATATGGTAGCGGCAGGCGTTTGTGACGAAATTCTTGTACAAGTTTCTTATGCTATTGGTGTTGTTGAACCCACCTCTATTTATGTAGATACTTATGGTACTTGCCCCTTTAATATGACTGATGGCGAGATTGCAGAAAAACTAACACAAATATTTGATATGCGACCAAATGCTATTGAGGAGCGTTTAAAATTACGCCAACCTATGTATAGTGAAACAGCGGCTTATGGCCACATGGGACGACAAAACGAAATAGTTACAAAATATTTTGAGCAACCTTACGGCGAAAACATAACCCTTGATGTTGAATTGTTTACTTGGGAAAAATTAGATTATGTAGATAAGGTAAAAGCTGCTTTTGGGTTATAAACGCAACGATTCATGATAAACTAAAAAGAATCTTATTTATATTAATAAGGCTCTTTTTTTTGTCGGCCATATTTGACGTTGTCAAAAAAAATTATCGAACTTCGTTTTATAACCGATAAAGCCCATTGAAACAGAATTTATCTAACCGTTAAACAAACTACAAAAATAATCCACTTAAAAACTTAAAATTCAATCCATTATCAATCCATTCCTCCTTTTCGGTTTGGTGAACGTTGTTGTGGCCAAGTACTTTGCTTTCCTGTTCTGGAGCTTATTGGCAAAACAATTTTTTCGCTTGAAGTTCTATTGGAATCTTCGCAAGCCATATAGGCAAGAATTGCTGTTAAAATTGAATTACTACGAACATCATCAAACACAATCTTGTCGTAAGTATCGCGATTGGTATGCCAGGTATAATTCCAATAGGACCAGTTTAGAGAACTTAAGTTAAAGGCAGGTGCTCCTGCGGCTAGAAAAGATGCATTGTCCGATCCGCCACCACTTGGTGAGCCCGGGAAATTGGTTTCAATATGTTGGGTAATATCCTTTGGCACCTCATGTAACCAACGACTTATATACTCATACGCATGTAAAAACCCTGCGCCTGAAATATTAACAACGCGACCAGTACCGTTATCTTGATTAAAAACCGCTTGAATATCTTTTACAATTTCGGGGTGATCTTCTACAAAAGCTCGTGAACCATTCAAGCCTTGTTCTTCACTGCCCCAATGCCCTACTAAAATTGTACGTTTAGGATTTGGATACATTTTCTTTAAAATACGCATGGCTTCCATCATAACCAACGTTCCTGTACCATTATCGGTGGCACCGGTGGCACCATCCCACGAATCGAAATGCGCAGAAAGAATCACATATTCTTCTGGTTTTTCGGTGCCTTTAATTTGGGCAATTGTATTAAATGTTGGCACAACGCCTAATTCTTTAGACTCCGCAACAACCTTAATTTGTGGTTTATCGCCATATTCTACCATTCTGTAGAGCATCGTATAGTCTTCTAATTCCAAATCTACTGTTGGTATTTTTTTGGTCGAAGCACTAAATATTTTATTTACACCAAACCCTTTTGACCAATAGCTGGCAACAATTCCTGCAGCTCCCGCGTCTTCTAAAGCAGCAATAATTGTCCTTCTGTTATATCCTGTATTCTTAATATTCTCACGCCATGCTTTTGTTTGTTTGCCCCGTTCTTCTTTCATTTTATTAAAAGATTCCTCGGTTGCAAACTCTTCCCAGTTATAATCTGGTCGCCCAGTTGGTTGCTTCATTGAAATCATCACGAATTTACCTTTTACATTGGGCAACCAATTTTGAAAGGCAATAGAATCTTCAACCTTTGGCAAAACAATAGCTTCAGCTGTAACACCTTCACTTGATGTGCTCGGATTCCATGCTAACTGCATGCCATCTAAAGTTTGCACACGTGGATAAACCATATCGATATGTGATATGCCACGTTCCCAGCCACGCCATTCTCCCCATTGTTCATTTTTTGCTGGAATGTCCCATTTCCCATATTGAGATACTGCCCAATCGTGGGCATTCTGCATTTGTGGTGTGCCTACCAATCTAGGACCAACCACATCTAAAAGTTCATGTGCCAAGCGTTCTAATTGTGAATTTTCGGTAGCTTCTTTTATAATGTTTTGAATTACTGGATTCTCTTCTTGTGCAAAACTTAATGTTGTTACAAACAAAAATACCGTAAAGATTAGTTTAAAGGGATTTTTCATTTTTAAAATTGTGTATGTGTTAGTGTTGCCAACCAAGATAGAGAATATTATAAAACTAAGTTGTTAAAACTAGAAGGAAAATACCTTGAACTAAAGAAGATTGTATGGAAAGGTTAAAGCTTTTAAGTTATGCTCCCTAAATGCAATGTAGATAACTTTGATTCTTCAACTTAAATTATAAATCATATTTCACACTAAATATAAGATATTGTGGTTGAATAAAATACTCGCTTGTGCTAGTGTACAATGTATTTGTACTATCCTGATTGAGCGATTTGGTATTTAATACGTTGGTGACACCAATTTTATACTCCCATTTACTATCCTTTTTTTGATATGATAAGCTCGTATCTAAAAAGCTATAGGTGTTTAATGTTTTTGTTTCGTTGCTATAGTTATAGTATGAATAATCTGCCTTAAATATAAACCCTTTTAAGAAATAAGCATCGACATTAATAAACGGGCTATGTGTATAGTATTTTGAACGCTCATCGCCTTGTTCATAATCATTAACCGTTAAATTATAACCAAGCTCGACATTTGGTGCATTTCTGAAATTGGTGCCAAATCGTGTTCTATACGATTGCGTGAACGATTCATTTATTATACGTTCATTATTTACTATTTGATTGAATTTAGAATACGTAAAGTTACCGCCAAGCGCAGCCTTTATCTTGCCAAAGGTTCTTTCAAAACGGCCGTTTGCACTTACAGATTCATCTGCGAAATTAGAATTAAATGGTGTTGAAATTCGGTTTGTCGTTTGAATGTCTGGCTCTCCGGGAATTGGATTAGGCATCGTTAAAAACTGGGATTGTGATCGTACTTGATTGATGCGTTTATTATAATTTACAAAAGCAAATACGTTAGTATAATTAAACATATTAAAGCTGAAGTAATTTAAGCTCAAATTGTGGGATAAGGAATTTTCTAAATCCCTGTTTCCGCCAAATAATGTGTTATAATTATTAAACACAACGGCTTCGGCCAACTGATTAACATCTGTGAAACTAGTTTGCATACGATAGTTAAAATTAAGTGTTTCACTCTTTTTTAACTGAAGTCTTGCATTAAAGTCTGGAAGCATACGTGTGAAACTGTCGTTGGTTTCTGTTCCTGATTGCTGGTTTTTTGTAGTATAAGAATGTATTGACAATCCGGGACTGAATGTGAATATCCCTGATTTTAATCGGTAATGAATTCCTAAATATACATCACTAAAATTAAACTTAACATCGTTTAAAATATCGACTTGAGAATTATCCAATTCAAAATCATCTCCGTTATCTAAAATTTGATAAATATTAGAATTGAATCTTTGTGTACTTAATAAAGTTCCTAACGTGAAATTTATATTGCTCTTATTATTTAACACATACCAATAATCTAATTTAGCGTCTAGTTTATTCGTTTTTAAACATTTGTCCTGAACTACATTATATCCTGTTTGATCAGTATCAAAACCTAAAGGAATTGCAAATTGAAATTGACTGTTCTGTTCTAAAACGGCATTGTAAAACGGATCTTCATCTTGCCATAAATATTGTGCTTCGAAGGCAAAAATATTTTTTTCATTAAGTGTATAGTAGTAGTTTAGATTCTGATTAAGGCTAAACGGATTTTGATCTTGGATTTGATCTACATGCGATGAGACTGAAGAAAATAAATCTTGAAATTCATTTTGTTTTGAAACTCTCCCAAAAAGATCATAATCTAGATGATTACTTGCATTTGGTTTATAGCTAGAACTTAATTTAAACAACCCCAGATCACTTTTTTGATGCGTCTTACTTTGAGTTGCTTCATTTGGAGGCGAAATATCACCGGTATCGGTTTGCACAAATTGTTTTAAGCTATTTTCCTGCAAGTCTGTGCGCGTTCCAGAGTAAATGGCAAATCCGCTTAAATCCCAAGTTTTTTTTGGAGAATAACTAAAATTCGCCGCTCCAAATTTGGTGTCGATAGCTTTCGCTTTGTTGTTTTGCATGGTTAAAAAACCCATGTCGCTGGTAGACACATTAAAATTGGTCCCGCTATTTTGACTAACGCCTCTAAACCCGCCCGTAAAGTTAAAATAATCGCGTCTTGTAAATGGGATTTCACCAATATTATTCATGTCGGTTATAATATTGATACTATATTTTGGATTGTAATAAAACAGCTTTGGATGTGCCAAATAACGCTCGTCAGGCCCTAAACCTGCAGTCACTTCACCAAACCAAAAGTTCTTTTTACCCTCTTTAAGTTTGATGTTTATAGCAATGTTATCTTCGTTGCTTCTTACGTTTCGAAGTTGCCCAACCTCATCATAATTTTTTAATACCTGTACTTTATCCAAAGCGTCTGCTGGAATGTTTTTTGTTGCTAGTTTGGTATCGCCATCAAAAAAATCCTTTCCTTCTACCATAACTTTGTCAACAACCTTTCCTTCTACTTCTATTTCACCATCATCGTTTATTTCGACACCTGGCAGTCGCTTTAAAACATCCTCTAACTTTTTATCGGTTTCTTGTTTAAAGGAATCTGCATTATAAACCAAAGTGTCTCCTTTAATGCTTACGGGCATTTCGTAAGTAAGCTCTACTTCATCAAGCATATTATCGGGTTGAAGATTAAAATTTTTCACAAGACCTTGATCACTAATAATCAAGCTTTCTTCAAAGGTTTTCATACCAATATAACTCACCTTTACATTGTAAGATGTATTCTTTTTTAAATTAAGCTTATAGCGTCCGGCATCGTTTGTTATACCATAAGAATCCAGTGCTCTTGTGTCCTGATTTATGGCGATAACATTTGCTAACTCCAACGGATTTCCAATACTATCATTTACAATACCTTCTATTTTAATTTGAGCAAAGGTTGTGCTTGCCACAAAGAGTAGCAGGATTACTAATCTATAATTCATGTTCGATTTTTGATTGATTGTACAGGATGAAGTCATTATGTCATCCTACTTTAAGCTATTTATTATTGGTTACGGTTTATCCTCTAACTCTTATTCTTATTTCTTCTCCGTTATCATCTTCGCGCTCAAAGCGTTCGTTCATTTCCTGCATCTTCTTTTCCATAATAGCATCAAACTTTTCTTGCTTCACTTCTTTTCCATTAGTTGGTTCAGAAATCACCATTTTGTCTTTAGGGTTTAACACAATTTTGCTACAGATAAGAGTTTCCGCACCATCATTAACTTCCAGAATTAATCCTGGCAATCCATGATAACTTCGAGGGCCATTGTTTACGGGTATTTGAGGTGTGTACCAAGCTGTCACTATTATTTCTTCCATTTCTGGTTCTACACTAGCATCATTTTCTTCTTCTTCTTCTTCTTCATTAACAACTCTAAAACCTTCTTGTCTAACAGGTCTCTCTCTAGTAGTTGTTGCTTTATAACAGGTATAGTCTCCAATATTTTTGGTCTCGTCTCCAAGCTTCCATTCTTGTTTTTCTAGTTTATCTTTAATAAGAAAAACTTTTCCGAAAGTTTCATTTTGATTTGTATAACGGGCCTCCTTGGTGTTCTTATAAAAAATATCTGAACCTCCTGTTTCTACCATGACCATAACCATACCTTGAGGTTGTACTGCTTCTAATGATTCTTCCTCTTTAAAAACAGATTCCTCTTTATTGAAAGTAAGCAAATAGGTTTTCTCAAATTGTTTTTTCATCATTTCCATCATGCGTTTTTGCATATCGGTATCGATTTGTGTGCTATCCAATTGGATGTCCATCTTTCTATGAGATTTGTAAGTTGCTTCCCCTTGAAAGTCTTGAGCAATTGCTGTACTTGCTAATAACAGCATGACAATTATTAAGGCTAGGTGTTTCATATTTATGTTATTTTAAATTAATACAAGGCAAAGATGACGAGCAAAAAATACTTTTATAGTTAACCAGTGTTAACGTGTGTTAAGCAATTCGTTTTTTAAGTATTTAACATTTACTTTTGAAGTATGAATGATTCTCGATATAGATGGATTTTGTATGTCATTGTATTTGTAATACTTGGCACCATTGGGATTCAAGTGTTTTGGAATTACAAGAACTACCTTATTAATAAGCAGCAATTTGTTAATGAGGTTCAAATAAGTTTAGACAACGCTGTAGAAACGTACTTTGCCAATTTAGCCGAAGAAACTTCTGTTCGATGGGCATTCAGAAGAGACTTTGAAGAAGATTTTTTGGTTGGTAACGAAAGTGCTGATAGCATTTTACACAGATTCGAATTCAAAAAAACACCTGACTCCATTAATATTGAAATTGTTGATGGAACAACCACCTATCATGGTATAAAAGGCGATACTATTTTTGACGTTATTCAAAAACAGGATTCTTCAATAAATCGGCATTCAAATAAAGTTCTAATAAAAGGCCTTAGTCGGTTTAAACCAGATTCATCATCACAAAGAGACCTTGAATTACTGACTTCAAAAGTTATTGTTTCCCTTGCCAACGACACCTTATTATTATCTCAAATAGACACCTTGTTAAAGGCTGAATTGAATCGTAAAAATCTAAACATTAATTACGGATTATCCTTTAAAGATCCCGTAGATAATATACAGTATATTAATAAAAACAATATTGATAGTACATCGTTAAGTACCGTGTCAAAATCTACTTATCTGCCAAATAACAGTGCTTTAAAAGTTTACTTCGCGAATGAAACCAAAGTGATTCTAAAACGTATTCTTTCAGGCATTCTTGTTTCGATAATATTGGTACTTGCCGTTATAAGCTGTTTATTTTATTTACTCAAAATCATTAGGCACCAAAAGCAATTGTCCGAGGTAAAAAATGATCTTATAAGTAATATTACACATGAATTTAAAACGCCTATTGCGACCATTGGCGTGGCCTTGGAAAGCATCAAAGATTTTAAAGTGATTGACGATAAAGAAAAGACAAAAAAATATTTAAACATGTCCAGCGACCAACTTGGAAAGCTTAATGTTATGGTCGAAAAGCTTTTAGAAACAGCGACTCTGGATAGTGACAGCTTAAAACTGATTAAAGAAAAATGTAACATAATTGATTTGCTTAATAATGTTGTCGAAAAGCATCAAATGCAAACTGAAGCTAAAACCATAATCTTCAAATCTACTTCAAAAGAGGTTATGGCAAGCATTGATGTTTTTCATTTTGAAAATGCCATAAACAATGTCATTGATAACGCCATAAAATATGGTGGAGACGAAATTTTTGTCAATTTAAAACAAAACGCAAAAACAGTTGAAGTTTCAATTTCTGATAATGGAAATACTTTAACCAAAGCCAATAAAGATAAGATATTCGAACAATTTTATCGTATTCCAAAGGGAAATACCCACAATGTAAAAGGCTTCGGGATTGGTTTATACTACACTAAAAAAGTTATTGAAAAACATGGTGGCACGATTCATTTAGAACTAAATAATAAATTAGCAACCTTTAAAATTAGCTTTCCAAATGAATAAAATAACTACTATTCTTTTAGCCGAAGACGAGCCTGCATTAGGACAGATTATCAAGGAGAGTTTAGAAACCAGAGATTTTAAGGTATTACTATGCGAAAATGGTGAAATAGCCTTAAAAACTTATAAGGAACAACAACCCGAATTACTTGTATTGGATGTAATGATGCCTAAAAAAGATGGCTTTACTCTGGCCAAAGAAATTCGCATTGAAGATGATACCATTCCCATAATTTTCCTAACTGCTAAATCTCAAACGCAAGATGTTGTTGAAGGATTTACCATTGGAGGTAACGATTATTTAAAAAAGCCTTTTAGTATGGAAGAGCTTATTGTGCGCATTAATAATTTACTAAACCGAACAAAGCTTCAAAAAACATCTGATATATTACACATTGGAAACTACACTTTCAATTTCCCTAAACAAACACTTCAATTTAAAACCGAAACTATTATACAACTCACGCATCGTGAAGCACATCTTTTGTTTCATTTAATAAAGAATATGAATCAAGTTTTAGATCGCTCTTTAATTCTTAATAAACTTTGGGGAAACGACGATTTTTTCAATGCCCGAAGTATGGATGTGTTTATTACCAAGCTTCGTAAAAAACTTCAGCAAGACGATTCTATTAAAATCATAAACGTTCGCGGATTTGGCTATAAGTTAATTGGTTAAAAGTGATTTGATTTTTGTAATTTTCAAATCACAATGAAAAACCTTTTATACTTTCTATTATTTCTATCTGTTTCTGTTTCTAGCCAGGAATCTATTGAAGCTGAATTTATAAAGAAAGCAGAGCTAAACGCTGAAACCTTTATTGGAATAGACAACTTTGAAGCTTTGTATTATCTTAACTACAACGTATTATACAAAAAAGATAATGATACCACTATCAATTATAATAATGTTCAACTTGGAGAAATTACCGGCGTAAATATCTTTGGCCCTTTAAAAATTAATGTGTTTTATAAAGATTTTAATACGGTCATTATTTTAGATAATCGTTTGTCCGAAATTTTTAAGATAGACTTTAACAAACTACAGCCTTATAGAAATATAACCCATGTATCCACTGGAAACGAAAACACACTTTGGGTGTTTAATCAAGATACCCAACAACTAGAAGTTTACGATTACAAAAACCGTAAGACCAGAACGAATACCTTGCCCATTCAAAACCGTATTTTAGATTTAAAAAGCGATTTTAATGTCTGTTGGGTGCTTACTAAAGACTATCTTTATAATTACAATTACACAGGAAGTTTAAACTCTAAAATTAAAAATGAAGGTTATACATCGTTCTTTTTTGACAACGGAAACATCATCCTTAAAAAAGAAAATAACTTGTTTTATTTAAAAAAGGATTCTAAAATCATCCAAGCCATTAAATTACCAGAATTGTTAATAAAACAGTTTTTTGTAACCAACGAAACCTTGTATATTTACGACGAGGAATTTCTTCATGAATACCAACTAATAACGAATTAGAACTATGCACGTTGCAATTGCCGGAAATATAGGCGCAGGAAAAACTACGCTCACAAAATTACTCGCAAAACATTATAAATGGGAAGCACAACTTGAAGACGTTGTCGATAACCCGTATCTGGACGACTTTTACAACCAAATGGAGCGTTGGAGTTTTAATTTGCAGGTGTATTTTTTAAACAGTCGTTTTCGCCAGGTGCTACAAATTCGTCAAAGCGGTAAAGAAATTATTCAGGACAGAACCATTTATGAAGATGCTCATATTTTCGCGCCCAACCTTCATGCCATGGGTTTAATGACCAATCGTGATTTTGAAAATTACAAATCGCTTTTCGATCTTATGGAATCGTTGGTACAAGGTCCAGACATATTAATTTATTTACGCAGTTCAATTCCCAATTTAGTGTCACAAATTCATAAACGTGGCCGTGATTACGAAAACTCAATCAGCATTGATTATTTAAGCAGATTAAACGAGCGTTACGAAGCTTGGATCTCAAAATATGATAAGGGCAAGCTCCTTATTATAGATGTCGACCATTTAGATTTCGTGGACAATCCGGAGGATTTAGGTAGCGTTATCAATACCATTGACGCTGAAATTCATGGCTTGTTTTAACCACAAATTGTTTGCATGCACTTCTTATAAAGTATTGGATGACACCTTTTTTCTAAATTCTGTAGGGCTAACACCAACTTGTTTTTTAAAGAATTTTGAAAAATGTCCAGGATCATTATAACCTAGGATGTATGTTATTTGTTCAGAGGTTTTATCAGAAAATAACAATAATCGCCTAGCTTCTGTAATTATTCTATCGTTAATAAATGTAAGCGCTGTCTTATCACTATACATTTTAAAAAGATTTGAAAGGGTTTTAGGGGATTTATTAAGCATAGCTGCATAATCAGACACTTGATGTTTCTCTTTAAAATACTCTTCAACCAAAACATTAAAACGTCTTATAATATCAATTTTAACCGTTGGTAGTGGAGGTTGAGTTATATCTTGCTTTACTAAACGTGTAGATTTTATCAATATCCTTTTTAACATCACTCGAAGCATTTCACCTTGAATAGTGTCTTTTGTTTCAAATTCTTCCAAAAGAATTTGAAACATCATTCTATAATTATTCTTCTCCTTTTCGTTTAAGGATATCACACGAGGAAGAGAAGAACCAAAAAATAAAATACCATTACAAGACACCTCATGGTCATGATCTCTTATACAATAAAACTCTCGATTAAACACGAGAGCTATAGTCCCTTTCTGTTCTTTATCTATTTGGACTACATTCATTGGTGTACAAAACAATATATGGGATTTTGTGAGCCTAAAATTATAGCCATCAATAGTTAAGTTTATACCTTCTTCCCTTGCCCAAATGATCTTATA
This sequence comes from uncultured Flavobacteriaceae bacterium, assembly GCA_964195015.1. GTDB lineage: Bacteria > Bacteroidota > Bacteroidia > Flavobacteriales > Flavobacteriaceae > CAXMOQ01. Next base: position 26,238 of record CAXMOQ010000009.1, read on the forward strand.
AAATCCCTTTCTTTTTAGTAACTGTTGAGAGGTTGCGCAGTTAAAGTCTGTGACATTAAACAGGCTTTCCTCAATATTGCTTGTGTAGTTTAGGTACATAATAAAAACTGAAATAAGTTAAGGGAAATTAAAAAAAAATTAAAACTATTTAGCTATTTAATCCTCTTAATGAGCAGATTATTGCGAAATATACAAGATTAAAGGAAGAATCTGTATTCTTTAACCTGACTTTCAACAATATATTTGTCATCAATAAATTACAAAACAGATAAGTTATTAATTAAAAAGATTAAAAAATGGAAAATCAAATTGAAAACGCATTATTAGATTTAAAAGAATTATTAGGTAAAGGGATGTTTTTAGAAGCTATGGAAAAATATTTAGATGATGATGTAGTCCTTCGTGAAGCTAACAATGAACCCAAAGTAGGAAAAGAAGTTTGTTTACAAGCTGAAAGAGAATTATTGGCAGATGTAACGGAATTTATACAATATGATATTAAACATTATGCTATACGTGGAAATACATCTTACTACGAAGTTGTCATGGAGTTTGTAACTAAAGATGGAACAAAGCATAGATTCGAACAAATTAATAGAACACAATGGAAAGATGGAAAAATAATTAACGAACGTTATTTTCATGCATAACTCATAAAGTTTAAAAGCATCTAAAATTTTTAGATGCTTTTTTATATCTTAACAGGAATTCAATCCTTTCATAAAATGACAACTCATAAAATTGAAATCACCAAAGTTTCTAGTCTTGAAACAAAACAACCTTCTTACGCATTAGTAAAAAACACAGACCTTGTAATAATTAAACATGAAACTGGTATTTCCGTACTTTATGGAAGATGTCATCATCGCGGTGCTTTGTTGGCAGATGGACATATTGATGGCAACAATCTTATTTGTGGTGTACACGGTTGGGATTATCGTTACGATACTGGAGTAAGCGACTATAATAATGATGAAAAACTACACAAGTTTAAAACATATATTGAAGGTGATTCTTTATTAATAGATGAAAATGAAGTTGATGCGTTTGAGTTAGAACATCCACAACCTTTTAATCGTGATGAATATTTAGGAACTTATGCCGATACACATCCCGAAGACACTGAACCATATACTGGCTATATAAAAGAACTCGCCAAAAACGGCTTAAAAAATATTGGTCATCATGGGTTTTCAGCATCTATGGGAGTAGATCGAAATACCTTACCCAAATGGAATGACATTCAATTTCTACCGGCGCAATTAGCAAATCGCCCATTGTTAGACCACGAAGATGTTGAAACCAAAGTCGTTATTGGGCCAAAAGCTAAAAAGCCTTTACATTTAGACATCCCTCTTTTTGTAAGCGACATGAGTTTTGGAGCTCTATCTCGCGAAGCAAAAATTGCTTTATCTAAAGGCGCAGAATTGGCAGGGACAGGAATTTGTTCAGGAGAAGGTGGCATGCTTCATGAAGAACAGCAAAACAATTCCAAATACTTTTACGAATTGGCTTCGGCCCAGTTCGGGTTTTCTTGGGATAAGCTGGATAATGTACAAGCCTTTCATTTTAAAGGTGGTCAAGGCGCAAAAACAGGAACTGGAGGCCATTTACCTGGAAATAAAGTAAGTGCTGAAATAGCAAAAGTTAGAGGACTTAAAGAAGGAGAAACTGCTATTTCTCCAGCTGCAAATCCAAATTTCCATAGTGTTCAGGATTTTAAGGATTTTGCTGAAAAAGTTAGAGAACGTACCGGAGGTATTCCCATCGGATTTAAAATTGCCGCTAGTCATATTGAAAAAGACATTCAGTTTGCACTTGATGTTGGGGTTGATTATATTATTCTCGATGGACGTGGTGGTGGAACAGGTTCTGCTCCTACCATTTTGAGAGATCATATCAATGTACCAACAATTCCGGCTTTGGCTAGAGCCAGAAAATATATGGATAAAGTTGGTGCAACCGATGTTACTTTAATAATTACTGGTGGGTTACGTGTTGCCGAAGATTTCGCTAAAGCATTAATGTTGGGAGCAGATGCCATTGCCGTTTCCAATTCGGCATTACAAGCTATTGGTTGTTTAGGTATGCGCGCTTGTGGAAGCAATAATTGCCCCGTGGGCATTGCCACACAAAAAGAATCCCTGCGCAGTAGATTGATTATAGATTTATCTGCAAAGCAATTACATAACTTTTTTGATGCTACAAATAACCTCATCAAAGTTATTTCGAGAGCTTGTGGTTATGATGATGTTTCAAAATTTAATCATAACGATTTATCGACTTTCGATATGGATATGCATAAATTATCAGGAATCAATTACGCAGGAATAAACTAAACAGAAGATGTTCGAAATATTTATAGGTATTATCGCGCTTGCAGCATTTTTAAGCTATTTAAACGCAAAATTTTTAAAGCTTCCTGAGACCATAGGAGTTATGATACTTTCTATAATTGTATCGCTTTTGTTTGCAGCAAGCTATTTTATTGATCAAACTTATTTTAATCAGGTTACAGATTTTGCAAGAAGCATAGATTTTAAAACTATTTTATTCGATTTTTTATTAGGTGTTTTACTCTTTGCTGGTGCCATTCATGTTAATCTAAAAGGGCTATTAGAAGAAAAAAGAACAGTTTTAATTTATGCGACTTTTGGGGTAGTGGTTTCAACTTTTATTATAGGCACAGCATTTTACTATGTTGCTTCGTTAATTGGATTAGACATAAGTTATTTATATAGTTTAGTTTTTGGTGCGCTCATTTCGCCCACAGATCCTGTCGCTGTTTTAGCACTATTAAAAAAAGCTGGCGCGCCAAAACATATAGAAATTAAAATTGTTGGTGAGTCGCTATTTAACGATGGTGTTGGTATCGTCGTGTTTTTATCTGTACTCTCTTTAGCTACAATGATGCATGAATTTGATTTATCACATATTTCTGCTGAATTCGGAAAAGAAGCTGGTGGTGGACTTTTAATGGGCTTCATTTTGGGTCATTTAGGAAAAAGATGTGTTAAAAGTGTCAACAAGGACGCTGTTATTGCTGTTCATATTTCACTAGCTATTGTACTTGGTGGTTATGTATTATCAAATATTTTATATGTTTCTGGAGCCATTGCTATGGTTATAGCTGGACTTATAATTGGTCATAGTTTACATGATAAAGACATTTCAGAAGACTTAAAAAATCATATGAATATTTTCTGGAAAGTATTAGATGAAATTTTTAATGCAGTTCTTTTTGTTCTTATTGGCATTGTTATGATAACGTTAGATTTTAATATCTATCATTTATTACTTGGTATTATTTCTATTGTATTGGTTCTCTTTTCAAGATATGTCACTATCATATTATCCAATTTTCTACTTAAAAAATCACATAGAGCGAATAAAAATGAAAGTATAATATTAACTTGGGCTGGATTGCGTGGCGGAATTTCTATTGCGTTAGCGTTATCACTTCCAGAAGGAGACGTTAAAGACATTATTCTATATGCAACCTACGTTGTCGTGGTCTTCTCAATAATTGCCCAAGGACTAACCATAGAGAGACTAGTTTCTAAATTTTTAAAACAAGATTAATGGAGAACAAAACAGTATGGTACAAAGTACTCGACAATAAAAAAACATTACCAGAAGGACGTGTTCAAACCGTTACTGCAGGACATCAAGGCATTTGTTTAACACATTATAAAGGTAAATTTTCTGCATTAGACAATCGTTGTCCGCATCAGGGTGGTCCTTTGGGAGAAGGCTCAATTGAAAATGGATTATTACGTTGTCCGTGGCATGGTTGGGATTTTGACCCATGTACTGGATTACCGCCAGGTGGTTATGATGATGGTATTAAAACTTTTGATGTTAAGGAAGAAGACGATGCCATCCATGTTGGCGTAGAGGAAGAAGCTCCTCACGAAACCACAATCTCTGATATTATGGTGGAAACCATGATAAATTGGGATGTTACTAAAGTCTTTGGAATGGTTGGACATTCTAATTTAGGTTTTGCTGATGCTTTGCGAAGACAGGAAGAAAAAGGAAACCTAAATTTTTATGGCATTCGTCATGAAGGTGCAGCAGCTTTTGCGGCTTCAGCCTATGGAAAATTAACAGGGAAACCTGCTGCCTGTTTTACAATTGCAGGCCCAGGAGCTACAAATCTTTATACAGGACTTTGGGATGCCAAAGTAGATCGAGCTCCGTTATTGGCTTTAACAGGACAAGTAAGAACTCAAGTTGTTGGTACAGGAAATTTTCAGGAAGTCGATTTAGTACAGGCATTTAATACGGTTGCCGAATTCAATCAACGTGTGCAAAGTGATAGCCGGCATGCAGAATTAATGTCTTTGGCAGTAAAGCATGCTATTTTAAAACGTGATGTTTCTCATTTAACATTCCCAGACGAAGTTCAAGAGAAGAAAGTAAATCCATATTCAAAAGCAAAAGGCCCAAAAAACAGAATAACATCTTTAGAAATTGCGCCTCCAATTGAAGCTGTTAACGAAGCTATAGATTTAATAAAGAATAGCAAACGGCCAATAATCATTATGGGTCATGGCGCCAGAGCACATAAAAAAGCTGTGGTTAAATTTGCCGAAAGCCTAAATGCTGCTGTAGTAACGACCTTTAAAGGCAAAGGCTTAATTGCAGATAATCATCCGCTAGGTGGTGGTGTTTTAGGACGAAGCGGTACGCCAATTGCCTCTTGGTTTATGAATGAGGCCGATTTACTAATTGTCTTTGGGGCTTCGTTTTCAAATCACACTGGGATTACCCCTAAAAAACCTATTATTCAAATTGATTTTGATCCTTTAGCATTGAGTAAATTCCATCAGGTAGAAGTTGCTGTTTGGGGTGAAATTTCGAGAACTCTAGATATTTTTAATTCCGAATTACAAGGGCACATAAACACTATTGATCAAACAGAAGAAATCTCAGAACGTTGGAAAATATGGAAAGCTGAAAAAGCGAAACGTTTGCTTGAAACTTCAGATAATGGCATAAGTTCTATAGCTGTTTTTGAAACCATGAATAAACTCACACCCAAAAATGCCGTGATGTGCGTAGATGTTGGGAACAACGCCTATTCTTTTGGTCGTTATTTTGAACCAACCAATCAAGATTTTTTAATGTCCGGTTATTTAGGTTCAATTGGTTTTGCATTGCCTGCAGCCATTGGAGCTTGGGCTGCTGTTGGGGATTCTCGTCCTGTTATTGCTGTTGCTGGTGATGGTGGAGTCTGCCAATATTTAGCAGAAATAACAACGCTTGTAAAATACAATATGCCTGTAAAATTGATTATTTTAAATAATCACGAATTGGGTAAAATATCTAAAGAACAACGCGCCGGACAATTTGATGTATGGAAAACATCTCTATCAAATCCTAATTTTTCAGAATTTGCACAATCCTGTGGCGCTTGGGGAAAACGTGTAGAAAACCAAGATGATTTAGAAACTGCAATGAAGGAATTGTATAAACAACCAAATGCTGGAGTTTTAGAAATTATGACAGATGTTAATTTGATATAATATTAAAACATTTTTTTATTTAATTTTGAGTAGCATTGTAAAAGCGGAATTATTTAAAATTATAATGAATAAAAAAATTGGATTAAAAGCAGCCATTTCCATTAGCATCGGAGGCATGGTAGGTGGCGGAATTTTTGCTGTATTGGGTCTAGCCGTGTCTTTGGCAAAAGGCGGTACGCCAATAGCATTCCTTTTTGCTGGTATCATTGCACTTATAACTTCTTACAGTTACGTAAAACTATCTCTAGCCTATCCTGATAGAGGCGGTACAGTAAAGTTTATAAATCAAGGTTTTGGTAAGACCATATTTAGTGGTGGCATTAATAACTTACTTTGGGTAAGTTATATTATCATGTTAGCGCTTTACGCTTCGGCATTTGGCTCGTATGTCCCAAACCTGTTTGAATTAACAGATAATAAAACTTTAGATTCTCATATTTATGCCAGTGCTATAATTGTATTTGCCACCCTCATAAATTATTATAGTATTAAAGTGGTTGGGAAAATAGAATCTTATGCGGTCATCATTAAATTAGTAATTCTTATTTCATTTATATGTATTGGGCTATATGGTTTAAATGGAAATCCGAACCTGCATCAATTAGCAATAGATAACTGGGAAGCACCACTATCATTAATAACAGCAGGCATGGTGATTTTTGTAGCCTACGAAGGTTTTGAACTTGTTGCAAATGCTGCGCCGGATATTATAAATCCTTCGAAGAATATACCCAAAGCCTACTTCTATTCTGTGATTTTTGTTATTCTGTTCTATATTATCATTGCTATTGTCACCGTTGGTTCATTACCTTTTTCTAAAATTGCTACGGCACAAGATTATGTATTAGCAGAAGCAGCAAAGCCCATGCTTGGTAAATTTGGCTTCACTATCATCACTATTGCGGCTTTAATTTCTACATTTTCAGCAATAAATGCATCGCTTTATGGTGGTAGTAGAGTTAGTTATGAAATTGCTGAAGATGATGAGTTGCCTCGCGCATTAACACACAAACTCTGGAATCAACCTATCGGATTAATGATTACGGCCATTGCCACGCTTGTGTTAGCCAATACACTAAATTTAGAAAGTATCTCAACGGCTGGAAGTGTTGGCTTCTTGTTCATCTTTTCTATTGTAAATTATACAGGATTTAAGCTATCTTCAGAAATTAAAGGAAACAAAGTTATTCCGCTACTTGGTTTCATTTTATGTTCTGTGGCGTTAATTATTTTAATTGTTCAACAATATGCATCAAGTCGTTTAGGCGTCATTATTGCAATTTCAATTGAGTTAAGTCGTTTTATCATCGAATTTATATATAAGAAAACGGAATCCAACAGAAACAAACTACATTAGGACAATAACCATTTATTGAAGCTTAAAGCACCTATAAGCTCAAAAATAGTTTGCATAAAAAAAGAGCCAACTTATGTTGACTCTTTCAATTTATATTATAAAACTAAAAATTAATTTTCTTCTACTTCTTCAATAACTTTTTCAATTTTAACTTCTATTTCAGAAGTCTCACCTTTTAAGTTCGAAACTTTAGCTTTTACCTCATCGATAGTACCTTCAATAACTTCATAGTCTGTAACGGTTTCTCCATTTTCGGTCGTTGTTGTTGTAATAACAGCTTTTGCGGTTTCACCATTATCAGAAGTCATTTCAACTTTAACCTCTTTACGAATCTCTTCAACATCATTTAAAGCCATATCGCCTTCTGCAGTATGCCCTCCTAAAATAGGTGCAATCACTAAACCAATTAAACAAGTAAGTTTAATTAAAATATTCATTGATGGCCCTGAGGTATCCTTAAACGGATCTCCAACGGTATCACCGGTAACTGCCGCTTTGTGCGCTTCAGAACCTTTGTACGTCATTTCTCCGTTAATCATTACGCCAGCTTCAAACGATTTTTTAGCATTGTCCCAAGCACCACCTGCATTGTTTTGGAAGATTGCCCAAAGCACACCACTTACGGTAACACCAGCCATATAACCACCTAACATTTCTGCAATCATTTCATTTTCCATCCCAAATGCCATAGGTAAAAATGTTATCACTAATGGAAATCCAATAGTTAACAATCCTGGAAGCATCATCTCTTTTAAAGAAGCTTTAGTAGAAATTGCTACACATTTATCGTATTCTGGTTTCCCAGTGCCTTCCATTATTCCTGGTATATCTCTAAACTGACGACGTACTTCCTGAACCATTTCCATAGCTGCTTTACCAACAGCATTCATTGCTAAAGCAGAGAATACGACCGGAATCATACCACCTACAAATAACATGGCCAAAACTGGTGCTTTAAAAATGTTTATCCCATCGATGCCCGTAAAGGTTACATAAGCTGCAAAAAGAGCTAAAGATGTTAATGCGGCCGAAGCAATTGCAAATCCTTTTCCTGTTGCCGCCGTTGTATTTCCAACAGCGTCTAATATATCGGTACGTTCTCTTACAATAGGATCTTGTTCACTCATTTCGGCAATACCACCGGCATTATCAGATATAGGTCCAAAAGCATCAATTGCTAATTGCATAGAAGTAGTTGCCATCATTGCTGAAGCTGCCAAAGCAACACCATAAAATCCGGCTAGTGCATAAGACGCCCAAATAGCACCTGCAAATAATAATACGGTAGGGAAGGTAGATATCATTCCAGTCGCTAAACCTGCGATAATATTTGTTCCTGCACCAGTACTGGATTGTTGTACAATTTTTAAAATTGGTTTTTTACCTAATCCTGTGTAATATTCGGTAACAGAAGAAATTACTGCGCCAACCGTTAATCCTATTAAGGTCGCATAGAAAACTCGCATCGAAGAAATCTCTTGTAAACCTTCACCAAAGAATTCCATACTCATAGTTTCAGGTAACATCCATTTTACCAGAACAAAACAAGATACTGCTACTAACCCAATAGAAACCCAATTACCAATATTCAAAGCGCCCATAACTTGAGCTTCTTTTGCTTCATTGCTTTTAATTTTAACGAGCATCGTTCCTATTAAAGAAATAATGATCCCAACACCTGCAATCGACATTGGTAATAAGATTGGACCAATACCTCCAAATGCCTCTCCAATATTTCCGCCCATGTCCTTAATCACATAGTTTCCTAAAACCATAGCGGCTAAAACCGTTGCTACGTAAGAACCAAATAAATCGGCTCCCATTCCCGCAACATCACCTACATTATCACCTACGTTATCTGCAATGGTTGCAGGGTTACGAGGATCATCTTCTGGAATACCAGCTTCGACTTTACCAACTAAATCGGCTCCAACATCTGCAGCCTTAGTGTAAATTCCTCCACCAACACGAGCGAATAAAGCAATAGATTCGGCACCAAGAGAAAACCCTGCAAGCGTTTCTAAAACAATGGTCATATCGGCAGTTGATGTCCAAACACCACCCATAAAATAATTAAAGAAAATGATGAAGAATGCGGTCAGTCCTAAAACGGCCAAACCACCAACACCTAATCCCATAACGGTTCCACCTCCAAAAGAAACTTTTAGTGCTTGTGGTAAACTTGTACGTGCTGCTTGCGTTGTTCTTACATTGGTCTTCGTTGCTATTTTCATTCCCATATTCCCCGCTAATGCAGAGAAAAATGCTCCAAAAATAAAGGCAATTACAATAAGCCAGTGCGTTGTAGGCACTATAAAAGAAACCACCGTAAGTGCGATACTTACTATTAGAACAAAAACGGCTAAAAGTCTATATTCTGCATTTAGGAATGCCAAAGCACCTTCATAAATATGATCGGAGATCTCTTTCATTTTTCCGTCTCCAGCATCTTGTTTTATTACCCAAGATTTCTTTACAAACATATAAGCTAAACCTAAAAGCGCCAGAACTATTGGCATATAAATCATCATTGATTCCATATATAAATTTTAATTAATTGAATTAGTTTTTAACGAGCGCAAATGTAACAAAATCAAAGGGAAGTAAAAAACCCTTTTACATGTATTGTAAAAGGGCGTAAATGAATTTGATAGATTTTATACTTAAATGGTAAAATTACCATTCGTTTTATGTTCACTATTTTGATACCTTGTTATGCATTTATTCAAAATATCGTAGGCTTCATCAGCATTTCCCCAACCACCTACATCTACACGTTTCTTTTCTAAATCTTTATACACCTGAAAGAAATGTTCAATTTCTTTTATTTGATGTGGATTCATATCGGATAAATCATTTAAGGTGTTCCAGATTGGATCTGACACTGGCACGCAAATGACTTTCTCATCAGGGCCTTTTTCATCAGCCATGTGAAGCACACCTATGGGCTTTACTTCAACCACACACATGGGGAATGTTGGCTCGCCCCCCAATACAAGAACATCCAAAGGATCGCCGTCCAGTGCGAGAGTTTCTGGGATAAATCCGTAATCGGCTGGATACATCATGGATGAAAACAACATACGATCGAAACGTATTTTTTTTAACTCAAAATCGTACTCATATTTATTACGGCTGCCTTTTGGGATCTCGATTAATACATCGAAGGTTTGTTCTCCTGTTGGATTCATAATTCTATTTATTTTAAGGATTGCAAAGATACCGAAGTCTTTAAGTTTAGACAACTAATCATTTAAATTGATTAAAAATCTGTTAGATTTGTGGGTGTATCTAACAGCGTAAATTAAATTTAAACCTGTAGCCATATTTCAGGACGTGACATTATCAACAAACCTGTGCAACTGGCACATTGTATAAAGGGCATTAAAAACGCCCTTTATACTAGCCGTCAGGCAAAATTTGAACTCAATAAATGAAGAAATACTTTATTCTGATATTTCCCTTGATTCTGTTATTAGGTTGTGTGAACAAAGCTGATAAAGAAAAATCATTTGTCGAAAAAGGCAATACAACGTCTGTCAGAAATGCCCATTCAATGGCTTACCATTCAGAAGAATCGCAAGTATATTTCTTTGGTGGAGCAAATGAAGAAGAAGTTTTGTCGGATTTGTGG
>CAXMOQ010000010.1:0-32904 GCA_964195015.1 uncultured Flavobacteriaceae bacterium
AGCCTCTTCACCGCGTTGATCGGTGCCTAGATATTTTATTTTGTCAGGATAAAATTGCGAGAAACCGGTTTGTAACAGCACAATACTGCCATCTGGGATTTGCATGCCTTCTTGGGTTTCCCAACTAGTAAAATCTTCAATGCTTATTTGATAATCTGGATTGTTTAAGGCTTTAGAGGAAACATTGATTTTTATAGCAGATCCTATAAGGTTTTCAAGCGGAATCTCATCAACCGTTTGGCTGTGTTCAGAAAAATGAATGGGTGCATCAATATGCGTTCCGCCATGTTCTGCCGTCGTAAAATTATTCGCCGAATAATAAAAGCCTTTGTCGGTCCGGCCATTAAAAACAGTGTCCAATTCAAATTGCTTTGCTGTAACCCAATAAATGGTTTCATGGGAAAACTCATGGGATAAATCTATTATTCTTCCACTTGTAAAACTATCTTCAAGTGTTGATGTTGGGGGTTGGGTTTGAGACTGTTTTTTAGAACATCCTAAAATTAAAAACGAGATGATTAAAAATGTAATGAGACCTGATTTCATAATTTAACATATGTTTTTAATTAATTTATCTGGCAATGATTCCAGCTTGTATTCCGTTTTCTAAATCAAAACGATCACCTACCGATCCTACTACAGCATTAGAACGATCTAGATTCATCAATGCTTTTAGTGAATATAACGCATTAATACCAGTACAATGAGCACCAATAATTTTAGAAACTCCAAAGTCTTGCATTTTGGAAGCTGTCCATTTTAAATGATCGTCCGTTGCATTTATTAAATGAAAACCACCAATTGCTACATATATGTTTTTATCATTAATATTAGATCTAATATGTTCCAAAGTATTCACAATGCCAGCATGACCGCATCCAGATAATAAAATTAAGCCATCTTGTGCATCAATCACCAATGATTGATCTTCGGGAATATTATCTTCTACAATTCCGTTTTCGGTTTCAATTTTGCCATTTCCACTCCAATTCCGTTCGTTGTGAATTCTTTTTATGGGTCCTGTAATCCATACGCCAGGGAATAATTCATTTTTATTTGAATGAACAATTATCTCAACGCCATCTGCCTCAAGCTCCTTCTTAATACTTATCATTTCGTTGTCCGAATTCACTCTTTTGCCAAAAATACCTTCGCCAACGTGAACTCTTGAAATAGCTTTTGGATTTAGTTTTTTCAATTCCTTTCTAAGTGTTAGGATACCACCCGTATGATCTCCATGGTTGTGGCTTAAAAACACATCTTGTACGTCTGACAAATCAATTCCGAGCTCTTCAGCATTTTGTAAAACTGTTTCAGGTCTTCGGCCAGTATCAAATAATATTTTGTGATCATCAACTTCAACTAAAGCCGAATACCCCCATTCTCCAACACCTCTATTAGCTAACATCGTGGACAAGCATGTTATTTTTAAAGAAGAAACATTATAAACTTCATTTTTTGAAGTTAATTGCACATTGTCTAGAGCCTTATTCTGTTGGGCATTTAAGCAAGAATAATTTAAGAATATAAAAAGAGCGATTGATGATAATTTAATTTGATACATGATTTTTTTATAATAATCCTTAAATATATAAAAAGAGCTTCAATTTACTTTAATCGAACCTGAATGAATTTATTGGTTTTTATCATAAAATTAGTGGATTAGTTAACAATACTTTTCTAATTTAGAAGCATGCAAGAAGATTTTCTACATTATCTCTGGAAACATAAAAAGTTTGATGTTACCAATTTAAAAACATCCAAAGGAGAACGGGTTAGTATTGTTTCGGTAGGACAGCATAACCATAATTCCGGGCCGGATTTTTTTGCTTCACAATTAAAAATAGACGAACAACTTTGGGCTGGCAATGTGGAGATTCATGTGAGGGCAAGTGATTGGTTTGTACATAACCATGAAACCGATACGGCTTATGATAATGTCATCCTTCATGTGGTTTGGGATTACGATTCAGACATATATAGAAAAGATAACTCCAAAATACCGACTTTGGAGTTAAAACACTATGTTTCAAAAACGGCGTTAAAAAATTATAATAAGTTGTTCTCTAAATCGCAAAAGTGGATTAATTGCGAGAATGATTTTGCAGATGTCGATACGTTTGTTATTCAAAATTGGTTGGAACGCTTGTATTTTGAACGGCTTGAGCGAAAATCTCTGGATATAGAAAATTTACTTGAAGCTTCAGCTAACAATTGGGAAGGGGTTTTGTTTAAAATGCTAGCCAAAAACTTTGGTTTAAAAGTTAATGGCGATGCGTTTTTAAGCTTGGCGCATGCGGTTGACTTTTCAATTTTAAGAAAACTGCAACCAAAATTATTAAGCTTGGAAGCCTTATTTTTTGGTCAGTCTGCTTTGTTGGATGATGATATTCAAGATGGTTATTATGCAGCACTTCAAACAGAATACAAATTTCTAAAACAAAAATTCAATCTATCAAATCAAAGCGTTTTGCCCTTGCAGTTTTTTAGATTACGACCGGCAAATTTTCCAACCATCAGGTTATCGCAATTAGCAAATGTGTATCATGAGCATCATAATCTGTTTTCGAAAATTATTGAAACCAATACGGTTAAAGACTATTACGACTTGCTTACAGTTGGGACATCATTATTTTGGGAAACGCATTATTCGTTTAATGCCACATCAAAACAATCTAAAAAAGCAGTGACCAAATCATTTATCGACTTATTGTTAATCAACACCATTATCCCCATTAAGTTCAGTTATGCCAAGCATCAGGGAAAAGTAATTGATGATGAATTGGTAGAACTTATTCAATCTATAATTTCAGAAAAGAACAGTATCATAGATAAGTTTAATGCGATGTCATCCGTTTCAAAATCGGCATTGGAATCACAGGCTTTAATTCAATTAAAAAACGAATATTGCAATAAAAATAGATGTTTACAGTGTGCAATTGGTAATGTGCTTTTGCAATAGAATGATTAAAATTCAACTCACGTTATGAGAGAGGATTACCGGTTTTAATAATGAAAAAATATTCGTGTATTCGTGGCGAAAAGAAGAAAGAGTGATTAAAATTTAACTAAATTGCGGCATGAACATTTTCTATAAAACCTTACTCTATTTTCAAAAACATGGCTATTACGTATGCCAACGTATTGCCGACCGTTTGGGCATTCGGGCCAAGGTGGTGAGAACATCGTTTATGTACTTAACCTTTGTAACCCTTGGGTTTGGCTTTGCGCTGTATTTGTTTATCGCCTTTTGGATGCACATTAAAGATATGCTCTATACTAAACGCTCGTCGGTTTTTGACTTATAATGTATGAACCCAATTATTAAACTTTTTAGATCAAAAATTTACACTGCGGTTTTGCTTTTGTGTATATTACTTATGGTTGGTGTTGTAGGATTTAAAATAATCTCGGGCTACTCTTGGATTGACGCCTTGTACATGACCGTTATTACGATCACCACTGTTGGTTTTGCTGAAGTGAATCCGTTGGATGATGCCTCAAAAATATTTACCGTATTCTTAATTTTAACCAGTATCGTGATTGTAGGTTATGCACTAACTATTATTACAGAATATATTTTGAGCAAAAATAATGTTGAAGAATTAAAACATAAAAGGATGCAAAAAAAGATTGATAGTATGAAGAACCACATTATTATTTGTGGTTTTGGTAGAAATGGCAAACAGGCAGCTACAAAATTAATGGCATATAAAAAGCCGTTCGTAGTTGTTGAAAGAGATAAGGAGATTATCGAAAAATTCCAAAGCGAACTTGTGTCGTTTGTACATGGAAATGCCAATGAAGATGAGGTGCTTTTAGAAGCCGGTATTGATCGTGCAAGCACCTTGATTTCTGCTTTGCCAAGTGATGCCGATAATTTATTTATTGTATTGACATCACGCCAGATTAATAAAACAATGAATATTATTAGTCGTGCTTCACAAGAGGCCTCTTACAATAAACTAAAGCTTGCAGGCGCAAACAATGTGATTTTACCGGATAAAATTGGAGGTGATCACATGGCATCATTGGTGGTTGTTCCCGATTTAATCGAGTTTATTGATAACTTATCTATTATAGGGAAATCAAATATTAATATCGAAGAAGTTGCTGTAGAAAAGCTTTATAATACAAAAGAAATAAAAACCATTAGAGATTTGGACCTTCGTCGTAAAACGGGTTGTACCGTTATTGGATATAAAGATGAACAAGGTGATTATATTGTAAATCCGGAGGCAGATATTAAATTAATTGCAAATTCAAAAGTGATTGTTCTTGGCAGACCAGAGCAAATACAAAAGCTTAATTCACTATATAATATAGATTAGGCAGATCCATTTTAACAACCTATGTTTTATAAACTCATTTTTTTTTAGTTTCTTGCGGTCCTTTAAAATACCTTTTTAAGAAACTAACTAACTAATAACTTTTAATTATGAAGAAATACCTTCTTTCAATTTTCACTTTAATAGTACCCTTTTTAACATTTGCCCAGGAAGCCCAAGAAATGGGTGTTGATCAAAAAATAGACCAGTGGTTTGGAAATGCGACAGGATGGTTCGTAAACTTTATTTTTTATCAAATTTCTTTTGCTGAAGATATTAAAGTGTATTGGGTATTGTTTCCATTAATATTAGGAGCAACATATTTTACTTTCTACTATAAGTTGATAAATTTCACAGGTTTTTTTACTTCAATAAAAATAGTAAGCGGAAAATATGATGATTTAGAGGAAAGAGAAGACCATAAGGTAGAAGTTTCAGATACTGTATTTACGGATGACGGTGACAATCCAGACACCATAAGAATTGAAGGTCACACTGGTGAGGTGTCACACTTCCAGGCACTTACAGCTGCCCTATCTGCAACAGTAGGTTTGGGTAATATAGCGGGTGTTGCCATTGCAGTGTCTATTGGTGGCGCAGGTGCAACATTTTGGATGATAGTTGCAGGTTTTTTAGGTATGGCTTCAAAGTTTGTAGAATGTACACTTGGTGTTAAATATAGAGATATTGCAGAGGACGGAACAGTTTATGGAGGACCAATGTATTACTTAACTAAAGGTCTAAAAGAGAAAGGGCTTGGAAGATTAGGAAAGGTGTTGGCTGGGCTTTTTGCCGTTTTTGTTATTGGAGGATCTGTTGGTGGAGGAAACATGTTTCAAGTAAATCAAGCATTTCAATTAGTCGAAAGTATAACTGGAGGAGAAGCTTCTTTTTTTCATGGTAGAGGATGGTTGTTTGGATTAATAATGGCTGTTTTTGTTGGAATAGTAATTATTGGAGGGATTAAAAAGATTGCCAAGGTTACAGATAAGATTGTACCTTTTATGGTTGTGATTTATGTGACTGCATCCTTGTTTGTTATTTTTGCTAATTACGATATGATTGGAAGTGCATTTATGCAAATATTTGACGGTGCTTTTAGTCCTGAAGGTGTTGCAGGCGGGGCTGTTGGAGTACTAGTTCAAGGTTTTAGACGTGCTGCGTTTTCAAACGAAGCTGGTGTAGGATCAGCGTCTATAGCACATTCAGCTGTAAAAACAAAGTATGCTGCTTCTGAAGGAATGGTAGCGTTGCTAGAACCCTTTATTGATACTGTTGTGGTTTGTACAATGACCGCTTTAGTATTAATTATTACAGGAAATGTAACAGCAGCTAACTCTGGATTGAATGATGCTCAAGCTATTTTATTAACATCTGGAGCATTTGAATCTGTAATTTCATGGTTCCCTTATGTGCTTACTATTGCTGTGGTGTTATTTGCCTTTTCAACAATGATCTCCTGGTCTTATTACGGTTTTCAAGGTTGGGCTTATTTATTTGGGAGAACAAAGAAAATGGAATATACATATAAGCTTATGTTCTGTGTTTTTGTTGTCATTGGTGCAGCGGCAAGTTTAGGGTCGGTAATTGGATTCTCTGATGCTATGATTTTTGCTATGATGGTTCCTAATATGGTAGGACTCGTTATACTTGCGCCAAAAGTTAAAAAAGAATTAAACAAATATTTAAATGCTATTAAAGCAAGTAAAGTTTAATTAATTTATTAAAGTTAGAATATGCAATCCCATTTCAAGTTTTCTAAACAAAACCGAAATGGGATTTTTTTATTGCTGCTCCTTATAATAAGCGTTCAATGTGTTTATTTTTTTGTTGATTTATCTTCGGAAGACATTTCGGTTAATCAACAGGAATTAAAATTGTTTCAGAATGAAATTGACTCATTGCGTCTTGCTTCAATTGAAAATAATAAACCTAAAATCTATCCGTTTAACCCCAATTATATCACAGATTATAAAGGTTATACGTTAGGAATGACCAATGAGGAAATTGATAGGTTGCATCAGTTTAGAGACCGAAACAAATGGGTGAATTCTGTAACCGAGTTTCAAAACGTGACTCAAGTTTCAGATTCATTGCTCAATACCATTTCATCGTATTTTAAATTCCCAGATTGGGTCACTAATCCTAAACCAAAAAGCTCGGGAACATACCAAAGCTATAATACACCAAAATCTTATGAAGCTAAAATAGATTTGAATACTGCCACAGCAATACAGCTTCAAAAAGTAAATGGTATTGGCGAAAAACTATCTGAACGTATTGTAAAGTTTAGAAACAAATTCGTAGGTGGTTTTATTGCCGATGTACAACTGCTGGATGTGTATGGTTTATCACCAGAAGTTATAGAGCGTATTACTAACGAGTTTACGGTTAAGACACCGAGACAAATCCAGAAAATAAATTTGAATACAGCTACATCAGATCAACTGGTTACCATTCAGCACATTGATTATGATCTTGCACACCATATTATTGAGCAAAGAACATTGCGTGAGGGTTTCAAATCGATCGATGACCTGAAAAAAGTAAATGAATTTCCTGTAAACAAAATTGAGATAATTAAATTATATTTGACCCTCGATTAAAATACCTTAAAAAATTGATTTATGAATAGTATGTACTTCAGTGAAGAACATCAACTTTTTAGAGATAGCCTTCAGGATTTCTTAAAAAAAGAAGTCGTTCCTCACATTGAAAAATGGGAAAAAACAGGAACGATAGAGCGTTTTATTTGGAAAAAATTTGGAGATATGGGATTCTTTGGGATTGCATATCCTGAAGCTTATGGGGGTTTGGATCTTGATCTTTTTTATACGGTTATTCTTTTAGAAGAACTTCAAAAAATAAACTCTGGCGGATTTGCAGCAGCCATTTGGGCACATTGCTATTTAGCAATGACCCATGTTAATAAAGAAGGTAGTCAGGATATTAGAGAACGTTATTTAGCACCAAGTATATCTGGCGATAAAATAGGATGCCTTTGTATTACCGAACCTTTTGGTGGTAGCGATGTTGCTGGCATGCGTACCACAGCAGTGAAGCAAGGTGATAATTATATTATAAATGGTTCAAAAACCTTTATTACTAATGGTGTATTTTGCGATTATATGGTGGTTGCGGCAAAAACAAATCCCGAACTCGGTAATAAAGGAATTAGTATGTTTATTATAGACAAGGATACACCTGGCGTTTCGGCTACAAAATTGGATAAGTTGGGTTGGCGCGCATCAGACACTGCCGAAATTGCTTTCGATAATGTAAGCATTCCTGCAAGCCATTTAATGGGAGAAGAAGGCAAAGGCTTTCCTTATATTATGCAACATTTTTCGTTAGAACGATTGGTTATGGGCGTTAATGCACATGCACGGGCAGAGTATGCTTTAGAGTATGCACTACAATATATGTCGGAACGAAAAACCTTTGGAAAAAGCATTGATCAATATCAGGCGCTACGGCATTCCTATGCCGATTTATATAGCGACATGGAAATGTGTAAAGAATACAACTATTCTGTTGCCTATAGATTAAATAAAGGCGAATATGTTGTCAAGGAAGCAACGATATCAAAACTTCAATCTACAAAAATGGCCGATAAGGTCGTGTACCAATGCCTTCAGTTTTTAGGAGGTTATGGTTATATGGAGGACTATCCAATGGCACGCTTATTACGTGATAGCCGTTTGGGTCCAATTGGCGGTGGGACATCAGAGATCCTTCGTGAAATACTGGCTAAAATTGTAATTGATAAAAAAACCTATAAGCCTGCAACATAAATTATATATTATTCATTGTTAATCATAAATTAGTTTATATCTTTGCAGTCCGAAAATCTAAAAGAGAGGAGGTTAAGACAATGTTAATTATACCAATAAAAGAAGGAGAAAATATAGATAGAGCGCTAAAGCGTTTTAAGAGAAAGTTTGATAAAACTGGTACGAAGCGTCAATTACAAACGCGTAAGCAGTTTAATAAGCCTTCAGTTGTACGTAGAGCGCAGATACAAAAAGCGCAGTACATTCAGCATTTAAGAGATCAAGAAGACATTTAATCTTCTAAACCATAAGATTAAAATCCCGCAACTGCGGGATTTTTTTTGGCTTAAAACACAAATTAAAAGATAACTTCGTACTTTTAAGGTTATACTTTTAATTTAAACGAATGCCTTTTAAATCCTTTACAGATTATCTACTGCTTGAAAAAAAGTATTCTGCACTTACTGTAAATGCATATCAAAAAGACTTAAATGATATTTTGGAGTTTATTATAAGGGAATACGATACAAATGCGGTTCATGGTGTGAATTATTCACAAATAAGAAGTTGGATTGTAAGCCTGGTAGAAAAAGGTATTTCTAATAGAAGTATCAACAGAAAAGTATCAGCATTAAATTCATATTATAAATTTCTTTTAAAAGTTGGAGACGTTAAAGTAAACCCATTGGCAAAACACCGGGCCTTAAAAACAAGCAAAAAAATACATATTCCTTTTTCTGAAACTGAAATAGCGATGGCTTTAGATGAATTGCATTATGAGGATAATTTTGAAGGCATTCGCGATAAACTTATTATAGAATTGTTTTATTCAACAGGCATCCGCCGTATAGAATTGGTGGAATTAAAACTTAATAGTATTGATGTATCTAACAAAACGTTAAAAGTTTTAGGTAAGAGAAATAAAGAACGCTACGTACCGTTATTAAAGTCTGTAACAGAAACAATTTCAAAATACCTTAAGTCTAGGAATGAATTGGATTACATAAAGCACCACGATTATTTATTTTTAACCAAAAAAGGTGTAAAAATATACGAAACACTTGTGTACAGAATAATAAATGATTATTTTAGTTTGGTATCTTCAAAAGTAAAAAAGAGTCCACATATATTAAGACACTCTTTCGCAACACACTTACTTAATCAAGGTGCCGATTTAAATGCTGTTAAAGAGCTTCTTGGACATTCAAGTCTAGCTGCAACACAAGTGTACACTCATAACAGCATTGCAGAATTAAAAAAAGTGTATTCAGATGCACACCCAAGAAGCAAGAAATAGAATAATGTAAATTATTGTCTAACCAAAAAATAGGAATATGGAAGTACGCACGCAATCAGTTAACTTTAATGCAGACCAGACACTAATCGATTTCATTCAAAAAAGAATGGACAAATTAGAAATGTATTATGATAAGGTGATTAAATCTGATGTTTATTTAAAAGTAGAAAATACGAGCGATAAAGAAAATAAAATCTTTGAAGCTCATTTAAGTGTGCCAGGAGATAATTTAATAGTTAAAAAACAATGTAAGACCTTTGAAGAAGGTGCAGATGTTGCGGTTGCATCGCTAGAAAGACAATTAAAAAAGCGTAAAGAAAAATTGAGGTCATATTTGTAATAAAATTATTCAAAAAATGTTTTGAATAATTAAATAAATATCTACATTTGCAGTCCGTTAGAAATAGCGGACTTTTTGTTGCGATAAATTCAACAAAAAAAGCCGATGTAGCTCAGCTGGCTAGAGCAGCTGATTTGTAATCAGCAGGTCGTGGGTTCGAGTCCCTCCATCGGCTCTAAAAAAATGAATACCGCAATGGAAGTCAATATTAGTTTTGAAGCTGTTTTGACTTGGGACGAGAAGTTTATCCAGAGCGTAGTCGACGGGAGTCCCTCCATCGGCTCTTTTTAATTCGATTCCGTTTTTTGGAATTTGGAATTTAAATATTGAAATTTTGTTTATTGGGGAGATACTCAAGCGGCCAACGAGGGCAGACTGTAAATCTGCTGACTACGTCTTCGCAGGTTCGAATCCTGCTCTCCCCACAAGTTCCTGCCGAGGCAGGAATCTCAAGTTTCAGCTATCAAAAAAAGCAAATCCCGATGGAGTTGTATAGATGGTTGGGGTACGATCATAAAAATTTTGAAATTTCACAAAAATGCGAGAGTAGCTCAGTTGGTAGAGCGTCAGCCTTCCAAGCTGAATGTCGCCGGTTCGAACCCGGTCTCTCGCTCAAAGAGTGAATGTTGTCACGCTCGAAAAGCGTGATCTCTCGCTCAAAAATTTTACGAGTTACGAGTTACGAATCATAAATCGGCAATCGTAAATTGAATGCCGGTGTAGCTCAGGGGTAGAGCGTTTCCTTGGTAAGGAAGAGGTCACGGGTTCAATTCCCGTCATTGGCTCGATTTAAAAGAATAGCAAAATTTAGAATACACTAATATTATTATATAACTAAGATTAAATAAATTAAAACATGGCAAAGGCAACTTTCGATCGTTCAAAACCACACTTAAATATTGGTACAATTGGACACGTAGATCACGGTAAAACAACTTTAACTGCTGCTATTACTAAAGTATTAGCTGATGCAGGTTTATCAAAAGCATTATCATTTGATCAAATTGATAACGCACCAGAAGAAAAAGAAAGAGGTATTACAATTAATACGTCTCACGTAGAATATGCAACAAAAAATCGTCATTACGCTCATGTTGACTGTCCAGGTCACGCCGATTACGTAAAGAACATGGTAACTGGTGCTGCACAAATGGATGGCGCTATTTTAGTAGTTGCGGCCACCGATGGTCCTATGCCACAAACGCGTGAGCATATCTTATTAGGGCGTCAAGTAGGAATTCCTCGTATGGTTGTATTCATGAATAAAGTGGATATGGTTGATGATGAAGAGCTAATTGAATTAGTGGACATGGAAGTTAGAGATTTACTTTCTTTCTATGAGTACGATGGAGATAATGGTCCTGTAATTCCAGGTTCTGCTTTAGGAGCACTTAACGGTGAACAAAAATGGATTGATTCTGTTATGGAATTAATGGAAGCTGTAGATTCTTGGATTGAAGAACCTTTAAGAGAGATAGACAAACCTTTCCTTATGCCAATTGAAGATGTATTCTCTATCACTGGTCGTGGTACTGTTGCAACTGGTCGTATTGAAACTGGTATTGCAAACACAGGAGATCCTGTTGAAATTATCGGTATGGGTGCTGAAAAATTAACATCTACTATTACAGGTATCGAGATGTTCCGTCAAATATTGGATAGAGGTGAAGCTGGAGATAATGCAGGAATCTTACTAAGAGGTATTGAGAAAGCTCAAATCTCTAGAGGGATGGTTATCTGTAAGCCAGGTTCTGTAACACCACATGCTAAATTTAAAGCAGAGGTTTATATCCTTAAAAAAGAAGAAGGTGGTCGTCATACACCATTTCATAATAATTACCGTCCACAGTTCTACGTACGTACAACTGATGTAACTGGAAATATTCAATTACCAGACGGTGTTGAGATGGTTATGCCTGGAGATAACTTAACTATTCATGTTGAGTTAATTCAACCAATTGCAATGAATGTTGGTCTTCGTTTTGCGATTCGTGAAGGAGGAAGAACAGTTGGAGCTGGTCAGGTAACTGAGATTTTAGACTAAACAAAGTTTAATAAATATTAAGTAAAGGTATTCCGTTTTTTCGGAATACCTTGACTTATGTTTACGGGTTTAGCTCAGTTGGTAGAGCACTGGTCTCCAAAACCAGGTGTCGTGAGTTCGAGTCTCTCAACCCGTGCAATGTAAAAACAACCATGAGGCGAGAAGCCTGTCCCGAGCGAAGTCGAGGGAAGTCTCTCAACCCGTGCTAATAAGAATTATAATAAAAATGGCTGGAGTAGTAAACTATATAAAAGAATCATTTGGAGAACTTAAAAACAATGTAAGTTGGCCAACATGGGCTGAAGCACAAAGATTAACGGTTTTAGTTGCTGTATTTTCAATTATATTCTCATTAGCAATTTGGGGTGTAGATACGGTGTTCAGCAAAGTCATAGGATTTTATTTTCAATGGATTAACGGTTAAAAGAAAATTTTATGTCTGAAGAAAGCGAAAAAAAGTGGTACGTTGTTAGAGCCGTTAGTGGTCAGGAAAATAAAATCAAGGCCTATATCGAGAATGAAATAGCGCGATTGGGGTTACAGGATTTTGTTGATCAAGTATTAGTTCCAACAGAAAAAGTGATTCAGATCCGTAACGGAAAAAAAATCAATAAAGAAAAGGTTTATTTTCCTGGTTATATCATGATTCAGGCGAATTTAAGTGGAGAAGTCCCACATATTATAAAGTCTATTACAAACGTTATTGGTTTTTTAGGCGAAACAAAAGGAGGAGAGCCAGTGCCTTTAAGACAATCTGAAGTTAACAGAATGTTAGGTAAAGTAGATGAGTTATCTGTTGATGCAGATGCTAATGTTGCGATACCGTTCAAATCTGGAGAAACTGTAAAAGTAATTGATGGACCATTCAATGGATTTGATGGTACTATTGAAAAGATAAATGAAGAAAAACGTAAGCTTGAAGTTATGGTTAAGATTTTCGGAAGAAAAACACCATTAGAATTAAGCTATATGCAAGTAGAGAAGATATAATAATTGTTACATAAAGATAGATGCGTTCTTAAGCTTCCAAATTTAAGAATCAAATCAAACTAAATTATTAAAAATGGCAAAAGAATTAGGTAAAGTAGTTAAGTTACAAGTTCGGGGAGGTGTAGCGAATCCGTCGCCACCGGTTGGACCCGCTTTAGGTGCTGCTGGAGTTAACATCATGGAGTTCTGTAAGCAATTTAATGCAAGAACCCAAGATAAACAGGGTAAGGTATTACCTGTAGTTATCTCTGTTTACAAAGACAAATCATTTGACTTTGTGATCAAGACGCCACCAGCGGCAGTACAATTATTGGAAGCGGCCAAGGTGAAAAAAGGTTCAGGTGAACCTAACCGAAAAAAAGTAGCTAAAGTTTCTTGGGATCAGGTTAAAAATATTGCAGAAGACAAAATGGTAGATTTAAATGCATTTACAGTAGAGTCAGCAATGAAAATGGTAGCAGGAACTGCAAGATCTATGGGTATAACTGTTAAAGGTGGTCAAGCACCTAATTAACCTAAAAAGATTTTAAAATGGCAAGATTAACAAAAAATCAAAAAGAGGCTGTAGCAAAAATAGAAAAAGACAAACTTTATTCTGTAAATGAAGCTTCAGCATTAATAAAAGAAATTACCAATACTAAATTTGATGCATCAATCGATTTGGCTGTGCGTTTAGGCGTCGATCCTAGAAAGGCAAATCAAATGGTAAGAGGCGTTGTGTCGCTTCCACATGGTACTGGTAAGGACATTAAAGTATTAGCATTAGTAACTCCGGACAAAGAAGCGGAAGCTAAAGAAGCTGGAGCAGATTACGTTGGTTTAGACGAGTACCTTGATAAAATCAAGAGCGGCTGGACAGACGTGGACGTTATTATTACAATGCCAAGTGTTATGGGTAAATTAGGTCCTTTAGGACGTGTATTAGGTCCTCGTGGTTTAATGCCTAACCCAAAAACCGGTACTGTAACTATGGATGTTGCTAAAGCTGTAACCGAAGTTAAGGCCGGTAAAATCGACTTTAAAGTTGATAAAACGGGTATTGTGCATGCCGCTATTGGAAAAGCATCTTTTAGTGCTGACAAAATTGCTGGTAATGCAAACGAATTATTACAAACATTAATGAAATTAAAGCCAACTGCTTCAAAAGGAACATATGTAAAAAGCATTTTTATGTCTTCTACAATGAGCCCAAGTGTAGCCGTTGATCCTAAAATTGGTTAATTAGTTAAAGACTTTTATTATGACAAGAGAAGAAAAATCACAAGTAATTGAAGAGTTAACTGTACAATTAGCTGATAATGCTAATATTTATTTAGCAGATATTTCAGGATTGAATGCAGGAGCTACTTCAAATTTACGTCGTGCTTGTTTTAAAGCAGACGTAAAGTTAGCAGTTGTTAAGAACACATTGCTTGAAAAAGCAATGGAAGCTTCAGATAGAGATTTCGGAGATCTTCCTACAGTTTTAAAAGGAAATACTTCAGTCATGTATTCTGAAACTGGTAATGCTCCAGCCAAAGTAATTAAAGCGTTTCGAAAAAAATCAGACACACCTTTATTGAAAGGTGCGTTTATCGAAGAGTCGATTTACATTGGTGATGAGCAATTAGATATGTTAGTAGATATCAAATCTAAAGAAGAATTGATAGGTGAGATTATTGGTTTATTACAATCTCCTGCTAAGAATGTTATTTCAGCACTTCAATCAAGTGGTGGTAAGCTTTCAGGTATCTTAAAAACATTATCTCAAAAAGAGGGATAGTATAAATAGTACGCACTTTATTACAATTATATTAAAATTAAAAATTTATTAAAACGATAGAAAAATGGCAGATTTAAAAGATTTCGCAGAACAATTAGTTAACCTTACTGTAAAAGAAGTAAACGAGTTGGCTACTATATTAAAAGATGAGTATGGTATTGAGCCTGCTGCTGCTGCTGTAGCAGCTGCTGCTGGCCCTGCCGCTGGTGGAGAGGCTGAAGAAGCTCAAACTGAATTCGATGTAATCCTTAAAGCCGCTGGTGGTTCTAAATTAGCAGTTGTTAAATTAGTTAAAGAATTAACTGGTTTAGGTTTAAAAGAAGCTAAAGGTTTAGTTGACGATGCACCAAGTGCAATAAAAGAAGGTGTTTCTAAAGATGAAGCAGAAGGATTAAAAACTTCTTTAGAAGAAGCTGGAGCAGAGGTTGAGCTTAAATAAGTTTAGCAATCCAAAAACACAAAGGTTTAGGTTTGTCCCGCAATTGGCGGGATAAGACCTAGACCATTTTGCGTATGTAGTCATAAGATACGCTATCAATTTTTTTTAATCATAATTCCGTCCATTGATGTTAGTAAAACAAGCTGAAAGATTAAATTTCTCATCTATTGTCAATAGAACCGATTATCCGGATTTTCTGGATATTCAGATAAAGTCCTTTCAGGATTTTTTCCAATTAGATACTAAATCAGAAGAGAGAGGTAATGAAGGTCTTTATAATACCTTCATGGAAAACTACCCAATAACAGATTCACGTAATCAATTTGTTCTAGAGTTTATAGATTACTTTATAGATCCACCAAGATACTCGATAAATGAGTGTATTGAAAGAGGACTTACCCATAGCGTTCCGCTAAAAGCAAGGTTAAAACTATACTGTACTGATCCTGAACATGAAGATTTCGAGACCATTGTCCAGGATGTATATTTAGGTACAATCCCTTATATGACACCTAGTGGTACTTTTGTAATCAATGGTGCAGAACGTGTTGTAGTATCACAGTTACACCGTTCTCCGGGCGTGTTCTTTGGACAGTCATTCCATGCAAATGGTACCAAGTTGTATTCGGCCAGGGTCATTCCTTTTAAAGGTTCTTGGATAGAATTCGCAACAGATATCAATCAAGTGATGTACGCTTATATTGATAGAAAGAAAAAATTACCTGTTACAACATTATTTAGAGCTATTGGTTTTGAACGCGATAAAGATATTCTTGAAATATTTGATTTGGCCGAGGAAATTAAAGTTTCTAAATCTGGATTGAAAAAAGTTTTAGGTCGTAAACTTGCAGCACGTGTTCTTAATACCTGGCACGAGGATTTTGTTGATGAAGATACTGGAGAAGTAGTATCCATTGAGCGTAACGAGATTATTCTTGATCGTGATACGGTTCTTGATAAAGAAAATGTTGAAGAAATTCTTGAAGCTGGAGTAAAAACTATTCTCTTACATAAAGAAAGTGCACAGCAAGGAGATTATGCCATTATTCATAATACACTTCAAAAAGATCCAACAAACTCTGAAAAAGAGGCTGTTGAGCATATTTACCGCCAACTCCGTAATGCCGAACCGCCAGATGAAGAAACCGCGCGTGGTATTATAGATAAATTATTCTTTAGTGACCAACGTTATTCTTTAGGTGAAGTTGGACGTTATAGAATGAATAAAAAATTAGGTCTTGATATTGGCATGGACAAGCAAGTGCTTACCAAAGAAGATATCATTACCATCATAAAATATTTAATCGAACTTATCAACTCAAAAGCAGAAATTGATGATATTGATCACTTATCCAACCGTCGTGTACGTACCGTAGGTGAGCAATTATCGCAACAATTTGGTGTTGGTCTAGCGCGTATGGCACGTACAATTCGTGAACGTATGAACGTTCGTGATAACGAGGTGTTTACGCCTATCGATTTGATTAATGCTAAAACATTATCATCGGTAATCAATTCATTCTTTGGGACAAACCAATTATCTCAATTCATGGATCAAACCAATCCGCTTGCCGAGATTACGCACAAACGTCGTTTGTCTGCATTAGGACCTGGAGGTTTATCCCGTGAAAGAGCTGGTTTCGAAGTACGTGATGTTCACTTTACACACTATGGCCGTTTATGTCCTATCGAAACACCAGAAGGACCAAATATTGGTTTAATTTCGTCACTTTCAGTATTTGCTAAAGTGAACTCTATGGGATTCATTGAAACACCGTATCGTAAAGTTACCAATGGTGTTGTTGATATTAATGCGGATCCAATTTACTTGAGTGCAGAAGAGGAAGAAGAGCAAATGATTGCTCAAGCTACTGTGAAGGTTGATGCTGCTGGTAAGATATTACATGACAAGGTAATTGCGCGTCAAGAAGGTGATTTCCCAGTAATTGAGCCAACTGCTGTAAATTATACCGATGTTGCACCAAACCAGATTTCATCTATTTCAGCATCTTTAATTCCTTTCTTGGAACATGATGATGCTAACCGTGCTTTAATGGGATCTAACATGATGCGTCAGGCTGTTCCATTATTGTTGCCACAAGCTCCTATTGTTGGAACTGGATTAGAACGTCAGGTAGCTTCAGATTCTCGTGTATTAATTAATGCCGAAGGAGAAGGCCAAGTACTATATGTCGATGCAACCGAGATTATAATTAAATATGATCGTACTGAAGATGAAGACAAGGTAAGCTTTGAAAGCGATACAAAAACATATCCATTAGTAAAATTCAGAAAAACAAATCAAGGTACCAGTATTAACTTAAAACCTATTGTTAAAAAAGATGATAAGGTAACTAAAGGACAAGTGCTTTGTGAAGGCTATGCGACTCAAAATGGAGAATTAGCACTTGGTAGAAATATGAAAGTTGCTTTTATGCCTTGGAAAGGGTATAACTTTGAGGATGCGATCGTGATTTCTGAAAAAGTGGTACGTGAAGATATATTTACATCTATTCATATTGATGAGTATTCATTAGAAGTTCGAGACACTAAATTGGGTAATGAAGAACTTACAAACGATATTCCAAATGTAAGTGAAGAAGCTACTAAAGACCTTGATGAACACGGCATGATACGTGTTGGTGCCGAAGTTAAACCTGGTGATATTCTTATTGGTAAGATTACACCTAAAGGTGAAAGCGATCCAACACCTGAAGAAAAATTATTACGTGCTATCTTTGGTGATAAAGCTGGTGATGTTAAAGATGCTTCATTAAAAGCGTCGCCATCACTAAACGGTGTTGTAATCGATAAAAAATTGTTCTCACGCGCTATTAAAGATAAGCGTAAAAGAGCTAAAGATAAAGAAGATACGATTCAGTTAGAAGCTATTTACAATAATAAATTTGATGACTTAAAAGCGATTTTAATCGACAAATTATTTACCATTGTAAGTGGTAAAACAGCACAAGGTATCTTTAACGATTTAGGAGAAGAAGTATTTCCAAAAGGTAAAAAATTCACGCTTAAAATGTTAAATGCCGTTGATGATTATACGCATTTAACTTCTGGAACATGGGCTACAGATAATCATACAAACAAACTTGTTGCCGATTTAATTCACAACTATAAAATTAAAGAAAACGACTTACAAGGATCTTTGAGACGTGAGAAGTTTACAATTTCTGTAGGAGACGAATTACCAGCCGGTATTATCAAACTTGCTAAAGTTTATATCGCTAAAAAGCGTAAACTTAAAGTAGGAGATAAAATGGCAGGGCGTCATGGTAACAAAGGTATTGTTGCACGTATTGTGAGACAGGAAGATATGCCATTTTTAGAAGATGGAACGCCAGTAGATATCGTATTGAATCCGTTAGGTGTACCATCACGTATGAACATTGGTCAAATTTATGAAACCGTTCTTGGTTGGGCTGGACAAAAATTAGGACGCACCTATGCGACACCAATTTTTGATGGTGCAACACTGGAACAAATAAATGAATTTACCGATGAAGCCGGTATCCCAAGATTTGGACATACACACTTATATGATGGTGGATCTGGAGAACGTTTCGATCAACCTGCAACGGTAGGGATTATCTATATGTTAAAATTAGGACATATGGTAGATGACAAGATGCATGCACGTTCTATAGGACCTTACTCATTAATCACGCAACAACCACTTGGTGGTAAAGCACAATTTGGTGGGCAACGTTTTGGAGAAATGGAAGTTTGGGCACTTGAAGCTTATGGTGCTTCGTCAACCTTAAGAGAAATTTTAACCGTAAAATCTGATGATGTCATTGGTAGAGCTAAAACTTACGAGGCAATCGTAAAAGGCGAACCAATGCCAGAACCTGGACTACCAGAATCTTTCAACGTATTAATGCACGAATTGAAAGGTCTTGGATTAGACATAAGATTAGAGGAATAATGTATCCCCGCAAACCTGCCTGTTTTCAGGCAAGAATGGGGAACTATTAAGTTTACAAAATAATTTGGTATTACCATATATTATGGCAAGAAAACAAGATAAGCATCAAGTACAGAGATTTAATAAAATCTCAATTGGTTTAGCATCTCCAGAATCTATATTAGCAGAATCTCGTGGCGAAGTTTTAAAACCAGAAACTATCAATTATCGAACTCATAAACCAGAACGCGATGGTTTATTCTGCGAACGTATTTTTGGTCCTGTAAAAGACTACGAATGTGCTTGTGGTAAATACAAACGTATTCGTTACAAAGGCATTGTATGTGATCGTTGTGGCGTTGAAGTTACGGAAAAGAAAGTGCGTCGTGACCGTGTTGGACACATCAACCTTGTTGTTCCAGTTGCGCACATTTGGTATTTTCGTTCTTTACCAAATAAAATAGGTTACTTATTAGGCCTACCGTCTAAAAAATTAGACATGATTATTTACTACGAGCGTTATGTAGTAATTCAACCTGGTATTGCTAAAAATGCTGAAGGAGAACCATTACAGAAAATGGATTTCTTAACGGAAGAAGAGTATTTAGGTGTTTTAGAAGAGATTCCTCAAGAAAATCAATATTTAGAAGATTCGGACCCTAACAAGTTTCTTGCTAAAATGGGTGCAGAATGTTTGATAGAACTTTTATCTAGAATTGATTTAGAAGAATTATCCTATCAATTGCGTCATAAGGCAAATACCGAAACGTCTAAACAACGTAAAACGGAAGCTTTAAAACGTTTACAAGTGGTTGGAGCATTGCGTGAATCGAATAATAACAGGGAAAATCGTCCTGAATGGATGATTATGAAAGTTATTCCTATCATTCCGCCAGAATTACGTCCTTTAGTACCACTAGATGGAGGTCGCTTTGCAACGTCCGATTTAAATGATCTTTATCGCCGTGTTATTATCCGTAATAATCGTCTTAAGAGGCTTGTGGAGATTAAAGCTCCCGAAGTGATTTTACGTAATGAAAAACGTATGTTACAAGAGTCTGTTGATTCATTATTTGATAATACACGTAAAGCATCTGCTGTAAAAACCGATTCAAACAGACCACTTAAATCGTTATCAGATTCACTTAAAGGTAAGCAAGGACGTTTCCGTCAAAACTTACTTGGTAAACGTGTCGATTATTCTGCGCGTTCGGTAATTGTTGTTGGACCAGAGTTGAAATTATTCGAATGTGGTATACCAAAAGATATGGCCGCCGAGCTTTACAAACCTTTCGTAATTAGAAAACTAATTGAAAGAGGTATTGTAAAAACGGTTAAATCGGCTAAAAAAATAATAGATAAAAGAGAACCTGTGGTTTGGGATATTTTGGAGAACGTTCTTAAAGGACATCCAGTATTGCTAAACCGTGCGCCTACATTGCACAGATTAGGGATTCAAGCGTTTCAACCAAAATTAATTGAAGGTAAAGCAATACAATTACATCCTTTAGTGTGTACTGCATTTAACGCCGATTTTGATGGTGACCAAATGGCAGTACATTTACCATTAGGACCTGAAGCTATTTTAGAATCGCAAATTTTAATGCTTGCGTCTCATAATATTTTAAATCCAGCAAATGGCGCGCCTGTAACAGTACCTTCTCAAGATATGGTACTTGGTCTTTATTATATGACCAAGCAACGTATGTCTACACCAGAAGTTCCTGTAATAGGTGAGGGTTTAACATTCTATTCTCCAGAAGAAGTTACTATTGCTTATAACGAGAAGCGCGTAGAATTAAATGCGTCGATTAAAGTAAGAACATTAGATATAAACGAAGATGGAAAAATAGCTCCAGCAATCATAGAAACTACGGTTGGTCGTGTTTTATTTAATGAATCAGTACCTCAAGCGGCTGGTTACATTAATGAAGTGCTTACAAAAAAATCGTTAAGAGATATTATCGGTAATATTCTGAAAGTAACATCGGTTCCTGAAACAGCTGAATTTCTTGATGAAATTAAAACATTAGGATTCAAATTTGCATTTCAAGGTGGATTGTCGTTTAGTTTAGGAGATATTATTATTCCACCAGAGAAACATACCATGATTGCTTCTGCCAATAAAGAAGTAGATGGCATTAAGGCTAATTATAATATGGGTCTTATTACTAATAACGAACGTTATAATCAAGTTATTGATATTTGGACATCGACTAATGCCGAGTTAACCGAGTTGTCTATGAAGCGTATTCGTGAAGACCAACAAGGGTTTAATTCAGTATATATGATGCTTGATTCTGGAGCTCGTGGATCTAAAGAACAGATTCGTCAGCTTACAGGAATGCGTGGTTTGATGGCAAAACCTAAAAAGTCGACTGCTGGAGGTGGAGAGATTATTGAAAATCCAATTCTTTCTAACTTTAAAGAAGGACTTTCAATTTTAGAATATTTTATTTCAACGCATGGTGCGCGTAAAGGTCTTGCCGATACGGCGCTTAAAACTGCCGATGCTGGTTATTTAACCCGTCGTTTGGTTGATGTGTCTCAAGATGTTATTGTGAACAGCGAAGATTGCGGAACGTTAAGAGGCGTTGAGGTAACGCCATTAAGGAAAAATGATGAAGTTGTCGAAACTTTAGAAGAGCGCATTGTAGGCCGTATTTCTTTAAATGATGTTTATAATCCTTTAACTGATGAGTTATTAGTTGCCACCAGCGAACTTATTAGCGACGAAGTTGCTAAAGCTATTGAAAATTCGGCTATTGAAAGTGTTGAAGTGCGTTCGGCATTAACATGTGAAGCTATAAAAGGAATTTGTGCTAAATGTTATGGACGTAATTTAGCAACTGGTAAAATGGTACAACGTGGCGAAGCTGTTGGTGTAGTTGCTGCGCAATCTATTGGAGAGCCTGGAACACAGTTAACATTACGTACGTTCCACGTTGGAGGTATTGCTGGAAACATTTCGGAAGAAAATAAACTAGCCGTTAAGTTTGAAGGTATTGCAGAGATTGAAGATTTAAAAACTGTAAAAGGTGAAGATAAAGATGGTAATGTAGTTGATATTGTAATTTCCCGTACCTCCGAAATCAAACTTATTGATAAGAAAACGGGTATCACCTTAAGTACAAATAACATTCCTTATGGCTCTAACGTTTTTGTTAAAAACGGAGACCATTTAAGTATAGGCGATGTGGTTTGTCAATGGGATCCTTATAATGGTGTTATTATTTCAGAATTTGCTGGTAAAGTAAAATATGAGAACATTGAGCAAGGGATTACCTATCAAGTTGAAATTGATGAGCAAACAGGATTCCAGGAAAAAGTAATTTCAGAGTCTAGAAACAAAAAGTTAATTCCAACACTTCATATTGAAGATGCTAAAGGAGAAACTATACGTTCATATAACTTACCTGTCGGAGCACATTTAATGATCGATGATGGCGAAAAGATTAAAGTCGGAAAGATTTTAGTTAAAATCCCTCGTAAGTCAGCAAAATCAGGAGATATTACTGGAGGTTTACCACGTGTAACAGAATTGTTTGAAGCACGTAACCCTTCAAATCCAGCAGTAGTAAGTGCAATTGATGGTGTCGTTTCTTTTGGAAAGATTAAAAGAGGGAATCGTGAGATTATTGTAGAATCTAAATTAGGCGATATTAAAAAATATCTTGTAAAATTATCTAATCAAATTCTAGTTCAGGAAAACGATTATATAAAAGCAGGCATGCCACTTTCAGATGGTTCTATTACACCAAACGATATATTGAACATAAAAGGACCTTCTGCAGTACAACAATATTTGGTTAACGAAGTACAAGAAGTTTACCGTTTACAAGGTGTGAAAATTAATGATAAGCACTTTGAAGTTGTCGTAAGACAAATGATGCGTAAAGTTCGGATTATTGATTCGGGCGATACTATTTTCCTAGAAGATCAATTAGTTCATAAATCTGATTTTATCGAACAAAATGATGAAATCTTCGGAATGAAAGTCGTTGAAGATGCGGGTGATTCGGTTAATGTTAAAGCAGGTCAAATTATTTCGCCTCGCGACTTAAGAGATGAAAACTCAATTTTACGTCGTGAAGATAAGAATCTAGTGGTTGCAAGAGATGCTAATCCTGCTACGGCAACACCAATATTACAAGGTATTACAAGAGCATCGCTTCAAACTAAATCATTTATTTCGGCAGCATCGTTCCAGGAAACTACAAAGGTTCTTAACGAGGCGGCTGTAAGTGGTAAAGTAGATAGCTTACAAGGGCTTAAAGAAAATGTAATTGTTGGACATAGAATTCCGGCAGGTACGGGAATGCGTCATTATGAAAACATCATCGTAGGTTCTAAAGAAGAGTTTGACGAAATGATGGAAGCCAAAAGGCAAGAAGTAAATTATAATTAAATAAGGTTCCGGTTTCATGAGCGAAAGCGAAGTGAAACCAGTAAACCAAATTTATGCTGAACTTGTTTCAGCATCTCATTATAGTTTGTAATATATATTTTTTAGGAAGTTAGGGAATATCATAAAAGTGAAACAAAATCACGTAGCAATTAGGGATTCTGTTTATAATGTAAGATTAAAATAATAAAATTTCCGATGTCTCGGAAATGTAAACAAGTTTACAATGGCAGAAAACGATAAAAAAAATAAACCCAAACAAGGCCAAATTAATATTGAATTAGACGAAAAAGTTGCTGAAGGCACCTATTCTAATCTAGCGATTATTAATCATTCTGTTTCAGAGTTTGTAGTAGATTTTGTTAGTATCATGCCTGGAACACCAAAAAGCAAGGTAAAATCCAGGATCATTTTAACGCCGCAGCATGCCAAGCGATTGCTTAAAGCATTAGCTGATAATGTACATAGATTTGAAAATGCTCATGGCGAAATAAAGGATTATGAGCAACCACCAATACCGCTTAATTTCGGGCCAACTGGTCAAGCATAAACAAAAAACCCTTTGATAATTTCAAAGGGTTTTTTTATTGCATTTTTTAAGCTAACTAGCCTGTTTGTTTTTGTTTACACCATATTTTAAAGCACCCGAAGGACATCGATTAATTTGATTGATAATCCGTTTGGTTTCTGTTCCATCGAGTTTAATCCATGGAATAACAGACGTTCTAAAAACTTCAGATAGTTCTTTAGCACATTTTTCTGCATGAATACAAATGCAGGGTTCGTAGGTTACAGTAATGTCTTCATTACTGAATACATTGTCAAAAGGTTCCATAGGCGTTCATGTTTGGGGTTATGAATTTCTACTATTTTAGTTGTAAGGAAATATTTCTATATAATTAGAATTTCTTGTTTCTTACCCTGTAAATGTAGGAATACTAAAATAATATCCAAATAAAATCGATAATTTGTTAATATTCAGAGGTAAAGTGAAATCTTATACTGGGAAATTTTTGTTGTGTCATTTGTAATGAAAATGCTGAATCGGCCAGAAAAACCAATTGATTTTGCTTGTCTTTTGCAAGAAAACGTTGTTTTACCCTTATAAATTCTTTGAATTCTTCATTTTTATGATCTTCTGGTTCAACCCAACAGGCCTTATGCACATTTAAGTTTTCGTAGGTACATTTTGCACTATATTCATGTTCTAACCTGTACTGAATAACTTCATACTGCAAAGCTCCAACGGTGCCTATAACTTTTCTACCGTTAAGTTCTAAAGTAAACAATTGTGCCACACCTTCATCCATTAATTGGTCGATACCTTTAAAAAGTTGTTTTGATTTTAATGGATCTGCATTATTAATGTATCTAAAATGCTCTGGTGAAAAGCTCGGAACTCCTTTATAGTTTACATGTTCTCCTTCGGTTAAAGTGTCACCAATCTTAAAGTTTCCTGTATCATGAAGTCCTACAATATCGCCCGGATAAGAAATATCTACAATCTCCTTTTTTTCAGCAAAAAACGCATTTGGGCTTGAAAATTTTAATTTTTTATTATGTCTTACGTGCAGATACGGTGTATTTCTCTTAAATTTTCCGGAGACAATTTTAATAAATGCTAGACGATCTCTATGATTTGGATCCATATTGGCATGAATTTTAAAGACAAATCCCGTAAACTTATCTTCTTCAGGATGTATTAAACGCTCTTCACTTTGTTTAGGTCTGGGTTTTGGAGCTATGTCAATAAAGCAATCCAATAACTCTCGTACGCCAAAATTATTTAAAGCTGAACCAAAAAAGACGGGTTGTAAGTCTCCTTTTAAGTAGGCTGTTTTATCAAATTTTGGATAAATACCATTTACCAGTTCTATTTCCTCTCTTAAGGTTTCTGCGGAAGCATCACCAATAAGAGTATTAAGTTCATTGGAATTTAAATCAGAAACCTCAATAGTATCTTCTATATTTTTCCTGCTGTCGCCACTAAAAAGATTAAGGTTCTTTTCCCAAAAATTGTATATGCCTTTAAAGTCGTAACCCATCCCTATCGGGAAACTCAAAGGAGCCGCCCTTAACCCAAGTTTCTGTTCAATTTCATCTAGTAAATCAAAAGCATCTTTGCCTTCTCTATCCAATTTATTAATGAACACAATCATTGGAATATTACGCATGCGACAAACTTCTACGAGCTTCTCAGTCTGCTCCTCAACACCTTTTGCTACATCTATTACAACAATAACACTATCGACAGCTGTAAGTGTTCTAAACGTATCTTCGGCAAAATCTTTATGTCCAGGTGTATCAAGAATATTGATTTTTATGTCATTATATTCAAAAGCCAAAACAGAGGTTGCAACCGAAATGCCACGCTGACGCTCAATTTCCATAAAGTCACTGGTAGCACCTTTTTTTATTTTATTACTCTTTACAGCTCCAGCTTCTTGAATAGCACCACCAAAAAGTAATAACTTTTCAGTCAATGTTGTTTTTCCGGCATCGGGATGTGAAATAATACCAAAAGTCCTACGTCTTTCTATTTCGCTTATAAAACTCATATTCTTTGTTACAAATGGGTTGCAAAGATAATATTATAAACCTCAATAAAAATTATTGATTACGCGTCTTTTTTATTTTATGATAACATTGATGTATTTTATAATTTTACTTGGTATTTTTACGCTATGATTGAAGAACAAGTAATTCTTGTAAACGAAAACGACGAGCAAATTGGATTGATGTCAAAAATGGAAGCGCATAAAAAAGCATTATTGCATCGTGCATTTTCTGTATTTATTTTTAACGATAAAAATGAATTGCTACTGCAGCAACGCGCATTAAACAAATACCATTCTCCTGGACTTTGGACGAATACATGTTGCAGTCATCAACGTGACGGAGAAAGTAATATAGCTGCCGGAAAACGTCGATTACAAGAAGAGATGGGATTTATAACAGATTTAGAAGAAACCATTTCGTTTATATACAAAGCGCCTTTTGACAATGGTTTAACCGAGCATGAATATGACCATGTATTGACAGGGCATTATAATGATGCTCCAGTGATAAATGAAGGTGAAGTGGGATCGTGGAAATGGATGTCTCTAAACGACGTTAAAGTAGACATGACATCGCACCCCGAACAATACACAGCATGGTTCAAAATTATTTTTGATAAATTCTATGAACATATAAACATATCTCATGAAAGTAACGGTTAGTAGAAAAGCCCATTTTAATGCGGCGCATAGATTGTACAGAAAAGATTGGACTGATGAGAAAAATAATTTGGTTTTTGGAAAGTGCAATAATCCCAATTACCATGGGCATAATTATGATATTATAGTAAGCGTTACCGGAGAAATTGACGTTGAAACAGGTTATGTTATCGATATACAAATCCTAAAAGACATTATTAAAACTGAAGTTGAAGATGCTTTTGATCATAAAAATCTCAATATTGAAATTCCAGAATTTAAAGATCTAAATCCAACAGCCGAAAACATTGTTGTTGTTATTTACAACAAAATAAAAACCAAGTTGTCGTCTCATTTAGAACTTGAGGTCACACTTTATGAAACGGCCCGTAATTTCGTAAAATATTCAGGAGAATAAACTAAACCTGCAAGGTTTCAAAAACCTTGTTGGTTTAAATCAACAACTTTTAAATTAAATGAAATCCACTTTATATCCTATAAAATTTGAACCTATTCTCAAAGATAAAATTTGGGGAGGAAATAAATTAAAAACATTGCTTAACAAAGATTCCGATTTGCTTAATATTGGGGAGAGTTGGGAAATTAGTGATGTTGAAGGTGATACATCTGTTGTGAGTAATGGACGATTAAAAGGGAAATCTCTAAAACAGCTTTTGGAAACTTTTAAGGACGATATCATTGGCGAAAAGAATTATAAGGTATTCGGTGATACGTTTCCGTTGTTAATCAAGTTTATTGATGCTAAAGAAGATTTATCCATTCAATTACACCCTAATGATGAACTGGCGGCAAAACGGCACAACTCCTTTGGGAAAACTGAAATGTGGTATGTTATGCAAGCCGATGAAAATTCTAATTTAATTGTAGGCTTTAATCAGGATGTAACTCCGGATACTTATTTAAAACATCTAGAAGAAAAAACACTTACCAAGATTTTAAATTTTGATAAAGTGAAAGAAGGCGACACCTATTTTATCGAAGTTGGTCGCGTACATGCTATTGGAGCTGGCGTAATGCTTGCCGAAATACAGCAAACCAGTGATATTACGTATCGCGTTTACGATTGGGATCGGGTAGATAACCAAGGCAATGAGAGAGCGCTTCATAACGATTTAGCACTTGATGCCATTAACTTCAATATGAAGAATGATTTTAGGGCATCATATTCAGAAACTGAAAATCATCCTAACAAAATGGTAAGTTGTACCTATTTTACAACACATTATTTTCATATAAATACGACTTTAGAAAAAGAAAACACCCAAGATTCATTCTTAATTTATATCTGTGTTGATGGTGAAGCTGAAATTAGTGCAAATTCTGTTTCAGAACGCATTGCAAAAGGGGAAACCATATTACTTCCGGCGGCAATAAAATCATATCATATTAAAGCTGAAAATGCTAAACTTCTAGAAGTTTATGTGTAATAAAACAAACTTCCCCTCAAAATAATTGCTTACTTTTGTGGCTGACTTAAAAAATACGAATTATGGCAAATATTAGAGACCTGAAAAAAGATATTAATTATGTTTTGGGTGATATTATTGAAGCAGTTTACGTTTGGGAATTTTCTAACCCTGACAAAGACACAAAAGGAAGTGAGGCAGTTATAGATGAGGCTATTGATGTTTTTGACGATTTAATTGCTAAAGTAAATAACAAAAATATTGAAAACAGAAAGACTCATTTAAAAGCAATTAATCAAGAGTTAGAAGAGAAAGGAAGAGTGTTAATCGAAAAAATTAATGCGCTTTAAACAAAAACTTGGTTGGCTTGTTGTAAAATATCTTCACAACACTTTTACCTTTATATCAAACGAAAGCTTCTCAATAAAAGAGAGGCTTTTTTATTGCTTGTTATTTTCTTGTTTAATAGCGTCTATAAACGCTTGTAATTCTTTACCGTATTTAGAGTCTTTTACTTTTGGTGTTAATGAATTATTGATGGTATCTAACCATTTTACGTTTGCATCATAAATTTCGGTAAGTGCTAAATAAGGCGATACTTCGCTATCCTTATTATTAATGGCAAAGTTTACAGTGTATAAATATTTTCTCTTTATAAGGTTATTGTTTTCGGTTTGGAGTGCCAAATGTTTAACGGTATCACCTGCTATTTGAGCTTCATAGTTTTCTTTTATAAGGTCAAGATTTCTATTATTAAAGCGGGATATAACAAGACGGTATTCTTCTAATACTTTTTGTTGTTCAGATCCTATTATTTTAGCGTCCAACTCATAATTCTTCACAGAGGTATTTATTTCAGTAATACCTTTAGAGCCAAAGAATGGAAGTTTACGTTCCTGGTTATCATTTTTATCTAAAAACAGATAGAATACTTCAGGTGATTCTAAATCACTATATAATTCGAATTCAGAATTGCCATTAATAACTAATGAATCTACAATAATCAATGCCGAATCGTTTGCTTTTTTAAGATATACAGTACCTTTTTTTAAGCCTTTAATATTTGCTTTAACAGTTAGATCGTGTTGTTCTTTACCACACGAAAACACAAAAAGTATAAGTAATGAGAATGCTATTTTTTTCATTATAAAGTCAATTTAAGAGCGCAAATATCTTAAAATATAATTTAAAAATTAACTAACTGCTGCTAATTCCATTAAAATTGTACAAAGAATGGCAGCTATGGTTCCAATAGCATATCCAAAAACAGCTAGAAGCACGCCTACAGTCGCTAATGATGGATGAAAAGCAGCTGCAACAATAGGGGCAGAAGCCGCGCCACCTACATTGGCTTGACTGCCAACGGCTAAAAAGAAATATGGCGCTTTGATAAGTTTGGCTATTAATATTAATAACCCAGCGTGAATGCTCATCCAAACCACACCAATGGCTATTAAACCCGTATTGTCCAAAATAAGTGTTAGATCCATTTTCATGCCTATCGAAGCTACGAGTATGTAAATAAAGACACTTCCAAATTTGCTGGCACCTGCACCTTCGTATGTTTTAGCTTTGGTAAATGAAAGTAAAATGGCAATAATAGTCGCAATGCTAATCATCCAAAAGAATTTTGAACCTAGGAACGTAAAGATATTTCTAGTTGTTGCCGATTCAATATTGGCAACAAGACCATCAAATAGTGGTGCTAAAAAGTTAGAGCATAAATGCGCAATACTAACCGTGCCAAAGGCAATAGCGGCAATGATCATTAAATCTGTCAAAGATGGATTTCTCTTTACCTTATTAGCAAAGGTTGATACTTTTTCTTTCAGTGCTTCAATGGAAGACGTATCAGCTTTTAGCCATGTGTTGATGCGTTTTCGTTTTCCAATACCTATTAATAATATAGCCATCCAGATGTTGGCAACAACAATATCAACGAATACCATTCCGCCATATAGTTTTTGATTATAGCCATATATTTCTAACATGGCGGTTTGGTTAGCGCCTCCACCAATCCAGCTTCCTGCAAGGGTTGATAAGCCTCTCCAAACCGCATCAGGGCCAACACCACCAACTGTTTCTGGAGAAACCGAAGAGATCAATAAAATAGCAATGGGACCACCAATAATAATGCCTATGGTTCCTGTGAAGAACATAATCAAAGCTTTCCATCCTAAATTAAAAACAGCCTTAAGGTCAATACTTAAGGTCATTAATACCAAGGCTGCGGGTAATAAATAGCGGCTGGAGACATAATATAAATTGGAACTATGTTTAACAATTTCGCCAGACTCACTCGTGGTTTCCCAATCTGGTGAAATCACGCCAAATGTTGTAAAAAGTGCAGGAAGCATATATGCTACAAAAAGACCCGGAACAATTTTGTAAAATTTATGCCAGAATCCTGATGTCTTTGATTCTGTGTAGAATATGAATCCTAGTGCGAGCATTAATAACCCAAAAACTATGGTATCGTCGGTAAATATTGGTTGATTTTGCATGGTGTAACTTTTATAATCGCAAAGTAGCAAAAATTATCATTTATAATGAAGTTAAAAATGAATGTTTGGCACGATGATTGAACAATAAATAGAGTTACTACACATAAGGCTTTATTGGAGTGTGGTTACTTTAAATAAAGCGTAGTAACTTCATATTTTTGG
The DNA here is from genome assembly GCA_964195015.1 of uncultured Flavobacteriaceae bacterium. Classification (GTDB taxonomy): domain Bacteria; phylum Bacteroidota; class Bacteroidia; order Flavobacteriales; family Flavobacteriaceae; genus CAXMOQ01. The sequence continues at coordinate 30,588 of CAXMOQ010000010.1, forward strand.
TTGGTTAATTGAAAAAGCATCCTAATTTAGGATGCTTTTTTCTTTTTATTATTTGAATTTAATTTATGATGGGCACCAACATTTACTGCTTTTAAATAAACCAGAGAAAACACCACTTAAGTCATCGGAATTAGTTCTAAATAGAAAAATATTAAAACTTAAGCTAATCTGGGATGGTTTGTAAGACCATATATCTGCAATATTTACGCCGTAAATAGAATAATAAAAATCATGCCAGTTGTCGCCAAATTCTCCGGTAGTATTTTTCATTCCCGACTCATAACGTAGATCCACCCCAAATCTTTTGAATTCTACCTGAATTCCTATCATCAGACTAGTAGCAGTTTTTTCAAATGCTATCGGAGCTTCTTCAGGCAAGTTATTTGCTCCTTCCATTGTCATGTTACTGAAAAAGCTAAAACTTGGTCCTACATAAATAGCAATAGGATCAAATATTTTGTATCCAATTAATAGGGGCACGTCTGTTTTTGTTGCTTTCCATTGTGATGTTTTAATTGGAAAATCATAATTGTTCTTATTGGTTACAAAATTCAGTTCGGGTCTTATAAATAGCTTGCCAAATTCAACATTAAAAAATACTCCGAATTGATAACCCATTTCATTATTTGGAGTAAAAGTCTCATCGGGTTGACCAGCTTGAATAGAACCTCCCCGAGAATATATATCACCAATATTATAGTAATTTAAACCGCCTTTTATACCAATAGCAAATTCTTGAGCATTGATTAAAGGGCAAATTGATAGAAAAAAAGCTAAAAGTAGGATTCGCTTATTCATGATATAGATTTGGTTTTTATGGGAGATAAATCTAGTCGACTTGGGTGTAACATTCATAATTTTTTCGACAAGTATCCCTGTTTTTCGGTTAATTGCGTATGTAATCTGTTTAACTGTTTGGTTTTTTCGATGAAAACCATAGCCAAAATAACTAAAAATGTAATACTTGTACTAAATAAAGGTTAAAAAGAAATACATATCGAAGATATTTTTTTGTTTCATTTAATAAAATCAATAAGCGATTCAATAAGCTCTGGATTGAGTTCTCGAAAAGACTCATTATAGGATTTCGAGTTTTCTAAACTGTCACCTTCTATAGAAAACATAATATGATTCATGTTATTAATAATTTTTAGAGTCGCATTAGGAGAAGCTTCTTTTAATAGCGTAGCTTCTTTTACGGTAACTTGTAAATCTTTAGTGCCATTAATAATAAGTGTGGGAATTTGCAATTGTTTAATTTCTTCTTGCGGATTGTACTGCATCCAATTCGCCATAAACGGCTGTATATCTTTGCTAAAGAAGGATGCCAATGCTGGCGGGTAATCGTCTGTGACTTGGCCCTGCTTTAAAATATTAAATGTTTTTTTAGCATCTTCGGTAAACATAGGGGCCGTTGTTGCAATTTGTTCCATAATGACATTATCAATGGACTGCCCGGCGCCTGCTATGGAAATAAATCCATCGACATTTTCTTTAGCCGCTAACATACCCACTAAACTTCCTTGGCTATGGCCAATAACAAAAATTTTATCATACGCATTTTTGGTTTTAAAATATTCAACCACTGAAATAGCATCAGTTACAAAATCATTGAACAAAATATTTTTATCCACATAACCTTGTCGAATTTGTTTAACCGTACGTTTATCATATCTAAATGTCACGATGCCTTGATTTGATAACGCTTCTGATAATTTTTTTAGGGAATTGTTTTTTAAAAAACTTTGGTTGCCATTTCGGTCTGTAGGGCCAGAATCTGCAATTAAAATAGCAAGGTTGCCTGTAGAATCACTTTCTTTATTTGGTGTTAAAAGCGTTCCGGAGATATATCTATTTATTTCTATATTGGTAGCATCAAACGCATTATTCTGTGCGAATGTTATCAAACTAATCATTAAGGTTACTACGAAAAAACTTATTTTCATTTTTATTGAACTATATATCTTTAACAAATTAAGCACCCATTTTATTACATCCAGAGTGAAATTATATCATAATAATGTATTTAACAATGTGATTTCAACATCTTTTTCATGTTAACGAAACGTGTATTTCGTCGATTATATGGATTATTTCATCGATAAGTGTTAAAAAAAGATGTATTTCATCGAATGATATAACACTTAATCGTATATATTAAAATATAATTTTACATTTGAAGTGTACTAAAGATATTACTTTTTAGTTCAATGGATTAATTAATTAATATTTGCATTATGTTGTTGATATAGAGACCCTAAATCTAACTTCGTAATAAAAAAGCAAATTGAAAAGAAACCGAGATTGAGGGATCTCG
>CAXMOQ010000010.1:33012-36455 GCA_964195015.1 uncultured Flavobacteriaceae bacterium
TGTAAAAACTTCAAAACATCTCTTGCAATATTATTTTTTAAGGAATACAATTAAAAGCCAAAGAGTGTCCTTAGATTAATTTCTCTAAATTAGCATTAAATGTTATTGGTATGATAATTAGGTTATCCATTTTTTTCATTTTCATTTCTCTTAATGGGTTTGCACAGTTACCAAAAGGTTTTGTTTATGTACAAGATGTTATTCCAGATATTAAAGTAGAATTACGTTATTGCTCTACTAATAATTTTGTTGGAAAAGTTGTTGATGGTTACCATGCCGAAGTATGTATATTAAGCACCAAAGCCACACAGGCTTTAAAAGATGTGCAGGCCGAATTAAAACCATATAACCTATCCTTGAAAATCTATGATGCTTACAGGCCACAACAAGCCGTTAATCATTTTATGCGTTGGGCTAAACAAGTCACAGATACGATTATGAAGCAACAGTTCTATCCTAATGTGGAAAAGAAAAATTTGTTTAAGGAAGAATATATTGCCACACGTTCCAGACATAGTAGTGGAAGTACTGTAGACATTACTTTAGTAGATTTAAGTACGAATGAAGTTTTAGATATGGGAACACCTTACGACTATTTTGGGGAAGCATCTTGGGTCTTACATAATGACCTTACTACGCAACAAAAAGCAAATCGCATGTTGCTACAAACCATTATGAACAAACATAGGTTTATTAGCTACGCTAAAGAATGGTGGCATTTCACTTTGGGTGGCGAGCCGTTTAAGGATCAGTATTTCGATTTTCCTGTAGAATAAAAAAAGCCGCTTTTAATTTAAAAGCGGCTTTAAAATGGATTGGTTACTTTAAGTGTTACTTGTCTAAATTTTTAGTCATATTGAATCCTGCGAATAAACCTAATCCGGCCATAATAAAAATAACTGCTGGATATAGAGCATCTTCGTCCAACCTTGTATATTCATCTAATAGCATGGCTATAAATACCCCAACACCAATACCCATTAATAACAAGGCCAGATTTAAAATAAGGACTTTCCAGATTGGTGCCGTACGCTCACGTTTTCCCCTAACAAAAATACTGGCATCAGCGCCTTTTTCGATAAGTGCTAAACGCTCTTTGTTTCTAGTTGAAAAGTAAAGGTAGGCAATAGCGAATATTGAACCGAAAATAATAAAGATGATTATTGCTTCCATAAGTGTTTGTTTTTAATTGATTATTTTTAATGTGTTCATAGCTTATGACGACAACTTTTAAATATTGGTTACAATTATTTTCATTTTATTTTTAAAATGCTGTAACCAAAACATGAATTAAGCAGTCAAACCATCACATGACCACCAACAACGACCAGCATTTAATAACTAAAATATTAGAAGGAGACACCAATGCGTTCGCAGTATTGGTAGATCGCTATAAGGATTTGGTCTTTACATTGGCATTGCGTATGCTTAAAAATAGGGAAGAAGCAGAAGAGGTATCTCAAGATACTTTTATTAAAACATATAAATCGTTGAACAAGTTTAAAGGCGACTCTAAATTTTCGACATGGATTTATAAAATAGCTTATAATACAAGTTTAGATAGGATAAAAAAGCATAAGCGTAGTCATCAAACGGTTACGATTGATGAGTTTACTGAACACCAAGTAAAAACGTTGGATAATGCTTTAGACCAGATGGAACAGCAAGAACGCAAGCAAGCTATACAAGATTGTTTACAGTTGCTACCTAGTGAAGATAGTTTTTTATTAACGTTATTTTATTTTGAAGAACTATCTTTAGACGAAATTTCAAAAGCGGTTGGTTTAACCGCCAACAATGTAAAAGTGAAGCTCTTTAGAAGCCGTAAGAAATTAACATCGATTTTAAAAGAGCGATTAGAACCTGAAATGATAAATTATTATGAAGCATAATATAGATGACCATTTAGACAAGCTAGCCAAAAAAGTGATGTATGAGACGTCGTTAGAGTCACCTTCACTTAACTTTACTGCCAATATCATGGCGCAAGTTAATGCAGTTAAAATAAGCGATGTTACCGTTTATAAACCTTTAATTTCCAAAAATGTGTGGTTGTTGTTTGCAGTTGTCATTGCCAGCGTTTGTGCATATTTTGTTTTTGGTAATTCGTTGGAAGGAATGGGTTGGTTTGAAGCTATAGACTTTAGTTTTCTCCCAAATATTGAAATATCAAATCCATTGTCATCATTTACAGTCTCTAAAACATTTATGTATAGTATAGTGTTTTTCGCCATCATGTTATTTATTCAAATACCAATACTTAAAAGGCGTTTTGATGATGAGTTAGCTGTTTAAATTATATCGAGTTCTTTTTTATTAATCTAGTTAAATATAGCGCAACGATAAAAAGAAAAGGAGCCGTTATTAAACCTGGAGTATAAGATTGTTGATAGATTGACCATACTGTATGACCTAGGCCATTTATAGTTTCTAAAATAATCCAAAACCATAATATCCCTTTTGCTGTCGAATAATTTCCACGAACTGGAAAAAGCCAGCACAATATTCCAAAAACAAAAAGCCCGATATTGGCTATTAAGAACCCAGTTTCAAGGTTTTTTGAGAACAAAGCAGTTAAGAAAGCGGCAGGTGGGAAAACCTCCCAAAGTTTACCAATGTATTCTTCAATGGAATGCATGGCTTGTATTAAGACCAGAACTAAAAAAATCGATTTAATTTTAGTGCTCATGAGTGGGTTAGGTTATTATGTTTAGATGCTGATGTATTCATTTTTTGTCTGCCCAAGCCACCGAAGAAATCATCCATTTCTCATTGACTTTAATAAATTGGATGGTTTTCATACCCTTACTTTCAAAGTATTGCCCATCCAACTCACCAGATTTTTCATAATGACAAAACCGATGACCCACATTGCGATATACTTCTGTTTTATGGGAGACTTCTTTTTCGCAAAAATTGATAAGTGTGCCATTTGTTAGCATGTCAATTCTAGGTTTGATAAAACCATTTACATCATAAAATATTGGTTTTCCTTCTGTATTACTAATTATAATGCCTTTGGCAATAAACATTTTTTTTAATGCCATAACATTTGGGATTCTACCGTCTTTATTGGTGAATACATCAAAAAAGAGCTTTGTAATATGATCTATCTGTTCTAAATCGTTTGTTATGTCTACTGTGTTTTCCACTTTTATAGTTGTTTTAGAAAAGAAACTTATGAAAATTTGTTCTAATCAGTTTTATTAACAAAAGCCATTAATTTCACTCTTTTTCTTTCTGGTAAAACTTCATTATTTACAGCTAATTTTAAGAGTTCTTGATCTTTGTCCTTTGCATAATATAAATGGAAAAGCTGCGCTATGGTTAAACCATTTTGCGAACGCTTGGCCAAAATCATTTTGTCATTTAAAGTAACATGGCCTTCTTCCAGAATACTTACATAAGTTCCGGGACGTCCATATTGTATAAACTGTTTTAAA
>CAXMOQ010000011.1:0-35966 GCA_964195015.1 uncultured Flavobacteriaceae bacterium
ATGCCTTTAATAAGTGATCCGTTAGCTAGACCTAGTTCAACAAACATGTTTTGTATTCTTGTTCCGAAAGATGTATTAATTGATGTGCCTAAAACTCTTGGGTAGTAAAGTGCTTTAGCAATTCCTAAAGGCGTAAAATCATCTTCAAGAATTTTTGACAAATATTTTACCAGAATAGGATTTATTTTATATGATTTTAGTTTAGAATGGTGTTCAAGAACATTTTTTTATGATTTTCAAAAATTTTGTCCTTAAAGTAGTTTTTTACAATATTGAGTAGTTGGGTTTCATCCATTCTCAAATATACTAACTTATTTAAAACCCACGTTCCTTTTGTAACTGCTCATAAGCCTCTTGAACCTGTCTGAATTTCTCTTCGGCACCTTTTTGGTGTTCTTTCCCTAAATGAAGAACTTTATCGGGATGGTATTTTTTAGCCATTTTACGGTAGGCCTTCTTAATCTCGTTGTCTGTTGCTAGTTTCGTAACCTCTAAAATCTTATAAGCGTTATCGCTACTGCTGTAAAACATGGCTTTAATGCTTTCAAAATCGCGAGCGCTAATCCCTAAATAATTCGCAATGGTGTGAATTGATCTTACCTCACTTTCTACCACAATACCATCAGCTTTCGCAATTCCAAACATAAAGTGAAGGAGTTGCAAGCGTGCGGAATGATCCATCATTTGTTTTATTTGAAGGCAAACTTGTCGGGCAGAAATATCCTGTTTACTAATTTCCTTAAACAATTTAAAGGCATGGTTGGCGCGTTCTTTACCGTACATGCCAACAATCTGTTGACGCACAAAATCCAATTCGCGTTGATCTTGCTTCCCATCGGCTTTTATAACAATCGAAGATAAAATAAGTAAGCTTATTTCAAAATCCCCGGATTGCGTTTGTATTCTTCTTCCGCTTTTTTGTCGAGTATATGTTCTTGCTTCTCCATTAGAGAATCCATCAACAACACTACCTAGCGCCATTCCTAAAATAGCACCAATAGGACCTCCAAAAGACCATCCTAAAGCCGCACCTATCCATTTTGAAAAACTCATGTATTTTATTCTTTTATTGGGTTCAAATATACTACTGTTAGTTGAGTTAATTTATGATTTGTTACGTAAAAACTGATGATTTACAATTCCATAAAAGAATAAAGTTCAGTTAAAAGACTATTAACTGTACACTGCCAACTGAAGACTTTTTTCGTATCTTTGCAATCTATTTTTAATAAACATAAAAATTCAAAATATGTATCCAGCAGAATTAGTAAAACCAATGCGTGAAGATTTAACCAATGTTGGTTTTGAAGAATTACATACTGCCAAAGCTGTAGATGCAGCTTTAGCAAAAGATGGAACAACTTTAATCGTAGTTAATTCAGTTTGTGGCTGTGCAGCAGCAAACGCAAGACCAGGAGCGCGATTAAGTTTACAAAATGCAAAACACCCAGATAATTTAGTAACTGTTTTTGCCGGTGTCGACAGAGAAGCCACCGACAAAGCAAGAGCACATATGATTCCGTTCCCTCCAAGTTCGCCAAGTATGGCGTTATTTAAGGATGGCGAGTTAGTGCACATGCTAGAGCGTCATCATATTGAGGGGCGTCCAGCCGAAATGATTTCAGAAAACCTTATGGATGCTTATAACGAGCATTGTTAATAGTCATTACGAGGAGTAACACGACATGGTAATCTTTTCAAATGAAACAGATTGCTTCATTTTAGCCTGTCTTGAGCGACAGCCGAAAGGTTCGCAATGACTCAAAAATATAAACCACGATTTTTAGTCGTGGTTTTTTTTGCCCATTATCTACATTCATCTACTTTTGAGCTGTAATTAAATTAATTTAAACTCCAAATGCAAAAACTATTAGCATATCCGCTTACTGCTTTATATACATTTTGCTTTTTCCTGACACTGTTTATTTTTCATCCTATACAATGGTTTTGTTTTAACGTGTTTGGCTACAAGGCACATAAGGTAAGTGTCGATTGGCTTCAGTTTTTTATAATGCGATGCCTTAATGTTTTAGGAACTCGTTTTACGTTTACAAATCCATATAATATCACTACTAATCAACCACTTATCATAGTAGCCAATCACCAAAGTATGTACGACATCTCTCCTATTATGTGGTATATGCGAAAACATCATGTGAAGTTTGTTAGTAAAAAAGAGCTTGGGAAAGGCATTCCAAGTGTGTCCTACAATTTGCGTCACGGAGGCTCTGTGTTAATCGATAGAAAAAAACCGCGACAAGCTTTACCAGCACTTATGAAATTTGGCGAATATATTGAAACTACAAAACGCGCCGCTGCTATTTTTCCTGAAGGTACGCGAAGTAAAAATGGTGAGCCAAAAAAATTTCAAACCAAAGGATTAGAAATTTTACTTAAAAAAATTCCTTCATCAACAGTAGTTCCTATAACGGTAAATAACTCATGGAAAATGTTGCGTTATGGAAAATTTCCGTTGGGCATTGGAAATCATATTAAATTCACGGTTCATCAACCTATCAAAAGTGCTACCTTTGCAAATAAAGAAGAATTAGTTCATAATATTGAAACGACTATAACATCAGCTATTCTTCCCTAAATATATAGATTATGTCTTTAAAAAATATAAGATTAGAAGTGATGCAGTTTTTGGAAAAAGACGTAGAATCCTTAATTGAGAAATACTTGATTCCTGTTGAAAAAATCTGGCAGCCTACCGATTTTTTGCCAAATTCTGAAAAGGATTCTTTTTTTGAAGAGGTCAAGGAAATTCGTGAATTATCTAAAGAACTCCCTTACGATTTTTGGGTAGTTTTAGTTGGTGATATGATAACTGAAGAAGCATTACCAACCTACGAATCCTGGTTGATGGACGTTGAAGGTGTCAACCAAGGAGACAGACAAAATGGTTGGGCAAAATGGGTAAGACATTGGACCGCAGAAGAAAACCGCCATGGCGATGTTTTAAACAAATATCTATACCTCTCTGGTCGCGTAAACATGAAAGAGATTGAAAAAACCACGCAACACTTAATTGCCGATGGTTTTGATATTGGCACCGATAGAGATCCTTATAAAAACTTTGCATACACGAGCTTTCAAGAATTAGCAACCTATATTTCACATAATCGGGTTGCTAAACTTGCCAAAGAAAAGGACAATAAACAGTTGTCTAAAATGTGTAAAATTATTTCAGGGGACGAAATGAGACATCATCATGCCTATTCCGAATTTGTCGAACGCATTTTTGAAGTCGATCCCAGCCAAATGATGATGGCGTTTCAATATATGATGAAACAAAAAATAACAATGCCTGCACATTTTTTAAGAGAATCTGGTAATAAAATCAGTACGGCATTCGAAGAGTTTTCTAATACTGCACAACGTATAGGTGTCTACACATCTAGAGACTATATCGAGATTCTGGAGAAACTTATTAAACGATGGGAAATTGATAAAATTACCAATCTTTCTGATGAAGCCGAAAAGGCTAGAGATTACCTAATGAAACTCCCTTCAAGAATGATACGCATAGCAGATCGTATTACGATACCCGAAAATTCTTTTCAATTTAAATGGGTAGAACCCGCTGTTTTAAAATAAAGACGCCTTTTTATATATATTAAAATTCCTTTCACATTCTGAAGGGAATTTTTATTTTTAACCTATGATGACTTCAAAAGAAAAAATTACCAAAACCAAAGCCTTTGTAAAAGAAACATTAAAAGATGCCGAAGGTGGGCATGATTGGTTTCACATTGAACGCGTTTATAACAATGCCTTGTTAATTGCTAAAACTGAAACCGTTGATGGCCTTGTAGTCGCTCTTGGCGCTTTGCTTCATGATATAGCAGATAGTAAATTTCATGATGGCGATGAAACTGTTGGCCCAAAAATAGCGCGTGAGTTTTTATTTAATTTAAACATAGATTCTATCGTTATTGAACATGTAATTAAAATTATTGAAAACATTTCCTTTAAATCATCTTTAAATACAACACAAAAATTTAAGTCTACCGAATTAGATGTAATACAAGATGCCGACAGATTAGATGCTATTGGCGCCATTGGTATTGCGCGCTGTTTTAACTATGGCGGATTTAAAGACAGAGCGATTTTTGACCCATCAATAAAGCCTAACATGAATATGAGCAAAGATGAATATAAAGCTTCAAATGCGCCTACAATAAATCATTTTTATGAAAAATTGTTGCTTTTAAAAGATAAAATGAACACTAAAACTGGACAACGAATCGCCGCAGATAGGCATACATTTATGGAGGGTTTTTTAAATCAGTTTTATGCCGAATGGGATGGCAAAAAATAGTATCAATTATATAACCATTGCAGGTTTTCCTAATGAATCCGTCCATCAGGATATGATTAATCTATATGCAGAGATTTTTGAAGATGCCGATATATCATTTTTTAAACAACGTATTGTTGAGCATCAAAAATTGTTATCCGTTCTAGCATATAGCAACAATGTTTTAATTGGATTTAAAATTGGTTATCCATATAATGAAAACACATTTTACAGTTGGATAGGTGGTGTTTTACCAACATATCGGCAGCGAGGAATTGCATCTCAATTAGCCGTGTTACAAGAACAATGGGTAAAGGAAAATGGCTTTATAGCGTTAAGAACCAAGTCTATGAATCAATTCAAATCCATGATGGTTATGAATCTTAAAAACGGCTTCGAGATTACTAAAGTTTATACCAACTCCAAAGGTCAAACTAAAATAGTATTCGAAAAGAATTTGCTCTAAAACAACTTTAACTGTCCTGTTTTATGTGCCTCATGAAGCTCAGTATTTAACTTTGGCATAGCTTTATTTTTAAAGTACTTTAATTTTGCCAAACGCATGAGAGCGTGAATCTGTTCTGCAATTTTTTCTTCACCTCGCATACGGGCTCCATAGCGACTATCATTAAGGCTTCCACCATGACAACTTTCTATTTGATGTAGCACTTTATCTGCGCGGTCAGGCATCGTTTTATGAATCCAATCGCTAAAAATTTGACCAATTGCCCCATTAAGTCTTACAATAGTATGAGCAATGGACGATGCACCATATTCTGAAGCTGCTTTTGCTAATGGTAAAATTTCATGACTGTTAATCGATGGAATAATAGGTGCCAACATGACGTTTACCGGAATTCCGTTGTCACTTAACGTTTTTACTGTTTCTAATCGTTTTTTAATCGATGCTGTTCGAGGTTCTAAAATACGTCTGGTGTCTTCAGATAATGTGGTGATTGACACATTTACGGCAACTAAATTATCTTTTGCCAACTGCCTTAATAAATCCAAATCACGTAAAATCAAAGCGTTTTTTGTTATAAAACCAACAGGATGTTTATACTTTAAAAACACTTCAAGACATTGCCGTGTTATTTCAAACTTTTTTTCTGCTGGCTGATAACAATCGGTATTGCCAGACATCACTATAGGAAATGCTTTCCAGTTTTTATGCTTTAATTTCTCCTCTAACAATTTAGGCGCGTCTTTTTTAACTAAAATCCGTCTTTCAAAATCCAGACCTGCGCTATAACCCCAAAACTCGTGACTGTTTCGTGCATAGCAATACACACAACCATGTTCGCAACCTTGATAGGGATTCATAGAAAACATCATACCGACATCTGGACTTTCTACTTTATTGACTATGGTTTTTGGAAATACTTCCAGATAAAGTGTTTTATTCTTATCTGGTACTTCACCTTCTTTTTGGCAAAATTCTAAAAAGTCATCACGGGTTTCATGGCTTAATTCGAAGAAACGATTGTGTACATTGCGTTGTGCGCCTCGTCCTTTAATAATGGATTTGGGGTTCATAATAGCTAAAAATAAAGGTGAATACTTGAGATAAGCAGCTCTCTAAAATTACCTATTATTTACGTTGAAAAGTGATAAAGGGGAAATGTGTTATTAACAAAATGGAAACGGCATTAAAAGCTTTTCGATTGTCACACTACTGGCTAAATTAAAGTCATCTTTTTAAAATTAAGTACGTTGCAATTCGATAAAAAAATATACAGATTGCCACATCACACCTAAACGTGATTCGTAATGACGTCACAAAGAAATTTTTTATTCACCCGGGAAATCGGCTTTGCGTTTTTCTAAAAATGCCGTTGTCCCTTCTTTAAAATCTTCGGTGCCAAAGCAGTTTCCAAACTGTTCTATTTCGATATCAAATCCATCAACACCATCTTCAAAATTGGCATTAATGGCTTTAATAGCAGACCCAATAGCAACTGTTGAGTTTCGTATAATCTTCCCTGCAATCTTTTCACAAAGTGGCAGTAACTCCTCTTGAGTCGTCACATGATTAACTAAACCATAACTTAAAGCTTGATTGGCATCAATCATGCCTGCAGTCATGACCATTTCCATAGCACGGCCTTTACCAACTAATTGTGGTAAACGTTGTGTGCCGCCATAACCCGGAATCACGCCAAGCGATACTTCAGGCAATCCCATTTTGGCATTATCACTGGCGACTCTAAAATGACATGCCATTGCCAATTCCAAACCTCCACCAAGTGCAAAACCATTGACTGCCGCGATGACTGGCGTTGAAAGATTTTCAATAAAATCAAATAATAATTCCTGTCCACTTGCAGCAAGTTTACTGCCTTCTTTTATATTAAAATGTGCAAACTCACTTATATCGGCACCTGCGACAAAAGCCTTTTCTCCGCTTCCTGTTATGATAATCACTTTGGTGTTTTTATCATCATTGACAAGATTCAGGGCTTCATGCAACTCTTGAATGGTTTCAATGTTTAAAGCGTTTAATTTGTTTGGTCTATTAATGGTTATAGTCGTGATACCGCTTTGGGTTTCTGTGAGGATGTTGTTGTAATTCATAGTTTTATTTGATGAGATTCCTGCCTTCGCAGGAATGTGGTTATTCTTTAGGAAACGTTACTCTAAATGTAGTGCCTTTGTCTTTTATTGATGTAAATGTAATATTTCCGTTGTATGTTTCAACTATGTTTTTAACCATCGCTAATCCAAGTCCCATACCGCTAGATTTGGTGGTAAACTTAGGCTCAAAAATTTTTGATATATTTTCTTCTGTAACGCCTATGCCATTATCTGCCACAGTAATCGAGACATTTTCACTAGTAGAGTTAACAGTAACAACAATTTTAGGAGTTTGCCCTTCTGGGATTGCTTGAATCCCATTTTTCACTAAATTAGTCACCACTCGAATTAATTGTGTCCTGTCAAACTTGGCGATAATTTCCTTTTCGTCAGCTATAAATAAGATATAGTCTTCATTAAAAATATCCAGTGCCAATTTCACAATTTTCACCACATTAAGGGTTTCATTTTGCTGGGCTGGCATTTTTGCAAAGTTCGAAAATGCCGAGGCTATTGAGCTCATGGTATCTATTTGCTGAATAAGTGTTTTACTGTATTCGTCTACCTTTTGATGAATTTTAGGATCGTTTTCATCAAACTTGCGTTGAAAATTTTGAACGCTCAATCGCATGGGTGTTAACGGGTTTTTAATTTCGTGCGCCACCTGTTTTGCCATTTCCCGCCAAGCTTGTTCACGCTCGCTTGTAGCTAATTGCACGGCGCTTTCCTCTAACTCGTCAATCATACTGTTATAGGAATTGACCAAAGTAGAAATCTCTTCGCTGGTATCGTCAATTTCAATTTTTTGGTTCCGTTTTTCCAATCGCGTAGCATTGATCTTATCGCTAATGTTTTTAAGCGATTTGGTAATAAATTTAGATAACAAAAATGCAATGCCAATGGCAATAATTAGTACAAGCAAATAAGCATAACCAAGACGTGATAAAAATTCATTTAATTCTTTAGATAGAAAATCGTCATTCTCCAAATAAGGCAGATTTAATATGCCAATAGGTTTGAATTTTTCATCCGTAATGTATGAATAGGAGGATAGATATATTTTGTCGTTTTCCACGCGCTTTTCTACATGGCGTCTTTCAGCCGAATCCGACAGTGTGTTTAAAATTTCAGCGTTAATACATACAGAGATCGAATCTTGTGACAATACAGCTTTCGAGGATTTTAAAAGCGTGCCTTCTAAATCGTATAAGTTTATTTGAAGACTATGAATATCGGCAATTTCATAAATTTTGTTTTTAAAAATTAAAGGAATTTTTTCGGTTTTAACCTCGAATGTGGTTTCCTTAATAACAAAATTGAGATGCGATTTTATGTTCTTTTCTTTTCGCTCTAATCTTTTTCTGTGGTAATCTCGGGTTTCCTCACTATATTGATAAATTGCCACGGCTGCTATAAGTACAGAGGCAAGCAATACCAAAAGTATCATGGCAATAAATATGCGATCACGAAGAGACAGTTTTTTAAGCTTCATGGGAAAAATTAAGGTTGCATAAATATAACAATAATCGAACCAAAAATCCTTGGGATAAATTCTCAAAAACAAATCCGAAACTAGAGTAATTGGAATTTGGTGCTTGAGTATTTAATTTTTAGAGTTATGCTTCTGGATTTTTTTCTCTAATACGTTTGTAAAGTTTGAATCCCAACATGATGAGAATGCCCAGAACAACAATGCCTATAACGCCAAAAATCCAATTCATGGCATTTTTTAAGATCGCTAAAAAGATGACTGCGAAAAGGATAAACGTTGCCCCTTCGTTCCAAATACGCATAAAACCGGAGGTATGTTTTACATCGTCATTTTGTAATTGCTTATAATATTGATGGGTTTTTAAATGATAGATTATCAATAAAACGACAAAGCCCAATTTCACCAACATCCAGCCTTGTTGTAACCAATACGGTTGGAGAATTAACAGCCAAACCGCAAAAAGTGTAGCCAAAATTGCCGATGGCCAGGTAATAATAAACCACAGTCGCCTCGCCATAATTTTTAATTGTTTCCCTAAAATTTCTTTTTCGGGTGATGGTTTATGAAAAGATTCTATTTGGTACACAAACAAACGCGGAATGTAGAACAAGCCGGCAAACCAAGTGATGACGAAAATGAGATGTAATGATTTTATGTAATTGTAGTATTCCATAATACGAAATTAAGCAGTAATTGTTTCTTTATTTGCAAATGCAGTAATCCATTTTGAAAGGAGCGCCACCCAATTGTCATGGTCATTCAAACATGCGACTGTTGTGAAATTTTCGCCACCCATTTCGTGAAAAATATCCTGCCCTTCCATGGCAATTTCTTCAAGGGTTTCTAAACAATCGCTCACAAATGCCGGCGTCACAATAGCCATGTTTTTAATGCCTTGTTTCCCTAATCGCTCAATGGTTCTATCGGTATAAGGTTGTAACCAAGGATCGAATCCAAGTCGTGATTGAAAAGAAGTCGAATATGTTCCGGGTTTAAGTTGAAGTTTTTCAGCAGCTAAACGCGTCACTTCATAACATTGATGTCTGTAACAAAATTCATGAGCGCTTGACGGTGTTGCACAACAGCTCCCATCGATTTTGCAATGCGATTTGGTAACATCACGCTTTCTAATATGGCGTTCCGGAACGCCATGATAAGAAAATAAAAGATGTTCGTATTCTTTATTTTTTAATGAATTTTCTATAGATTTTGAAAGCACCTCAATATAATCAACGTTATTATAAAATGCAGGAACCGATTCTATTTTAAGGTTTGGGAAATATTCTTGCCTTACGGTTTCGGCCAATACGACAATAGTTTCGGTGGTTGCCATAGCAAACTGCGGATATAACGGAAACAGTAAAACCTCATCGACGCCCTTATCTGCCAATTCTTGAAGGCCATCTTTAATCGTCATGCTACCATAACGCATGGCTAAAGCTACAGGAACATCAACCTGTTTTTGGATTTTATCCTGAAGTCGCTCTGAAATAACAATAAGTGGCGATCCATCTTCCCACCATATTTTTTTGTAGGCTGCTGCCGAAGCTTTCGGACGCGTATTTAATATAATACCCTTTACAAGTAAAGTCCTTGCCCAAAGCGGAACGTCAATAACGCGTTCATCCATTAAAAACTGGCCCAAATATTTTTTTACATCCTTCGGATTGCAACTGTCTGGAGATCCTAAATTGACTAGTAAAACACCTTTTTTCATATTTACTTCCCATGAAAATGGGAATCTTATTCTTTAAATTATAAACCTAAAAAAGCTTAAAAATTATCTTAAATTTATACACCTACTAAGATACTGACATTATGTATTTTTTAGGCGTTGTACCATATTTCTTTTTAAAGGCTGCAATAAAATGACTTGCCGTACTGTAACCTACTTTCAAACCTACTTCGTTTACATTGTACTCGCCAGACTCCAATAGTTTTCGGGCAACCTCCATTTTATGATCAAACAAAAAACTAAACACAGAGTCGCCATAAATTTGCTTAAATCCTTCTTTGAGCTTCTTCAAGCTTAACCCAATTTCATCCGCTAACTCTTGCAAACTTGGTGGTTCTGCCATCCTCGATATTACAATATCTTTGGCTTCTCTAATTTTAATAACATTTGTTTCGTCAACAAGAAAAGGGCACTGCTCCACATTGGCATCTTCACTTCTATTAAAATACAAACTTAAGAGCTCGTAGGCTTTGCCCTTAAAATATAAATTCTTTATAGATTGATGTAGGTTATAATTAATCAATTGGTTAAGCACAATAGCCATCGAGGGTGCAATATTCCCATCTTTATAATACTTCTTGTCCTTGTTCTCTACACTTAAAAACGTGATATAATCTGCTTCTTGGGAAAACAACCCGTGGAATTTTTTTATAGAAATTAAAATTGAAACCAACCATGAATTTGAATTGACTTCCATATTAATGGGAAGCTCTCTATTGGGGTTGTACAATAACAACGAATTCTCTTCAAGGATATCTAAAGCGTATCGACCATTATTAAAAATAAATTTGCTTGATCCTTTTAAACAAAAATGAAATTGAATAAAATCACTATTTATGTCTCGCGTAACATATTTAATATTATCGCTTACATTCTGATAGGTAAGTACATGAAAATCATCATCTACCAAAGTTTCGTCCAAAAACCCTTTGGCGACATTTTCAAGAGCACCATCTGCGATTGTTTTATCGTTATTATTTAGATTCATTCTACACTATTTATTAAAAACACTCTGAATTCACTACAAAAATATGACATTTATCATATAATATTAAAAAAAACCTTTAAAAAACCACAAACGATAATAAAAGTTCTTTCAGCGTTATTTTTATTGTCTTAAGCTATATACATTTGCTTTCGAAAGTCAGGTAAAGCAATGGAGCAATATAATATTTCTAAAGGAAACTCATTTTATGCTATCGGCTTAAGCTATAAAAAAGCTGATGCCGAAATTAGAGGCCATTTTAGTTTAGACAAAACTTCCAAAGAAGCTTTGCTTAATCAAGCGAAAGACAATGGTATAGAAAGTCTCATTGTAACCTCAACCTGTAATAGAACCGAAATATACGGTTTTGCCCAGCACCCTTTTCAGCTTATAAAATTACTTTGTGATAACACAAAAGGTACCGTCGAGGAGTTTCAAGGGGTTGCTTATATTTATAAAAATAAAGACGCCATTTCACACATGTTTCGTGTTGGCTCTGGGCTTGACAGCCAAATTCTTGGTGATTTCGAAATTATTAGTCAGTTGAAAAAAAGCGCACGTATCTCTATAAAACACAGCCTACTTAATGCCTTTTTAGAACGCCTTGTTAACGCCGTTATTCAAGCCAGTAAGCGCATTAAAACAGAGACCGAAATTTCTTCTGGCGCAACGTCTGTGTCCTTTGCTTCGGTCCGATATATCTTTAATAATGTTGAAAACATTTCAACTAAAAATATTTTACTTTTCGGTACAGGCAAAATTGGCAGAAACACTTGTGAAAACCTGATAAAGCACACCAAAAACGAGCAGATTACTTTAATTAATAGAACGAAAGATAAGGCCGAACGCATTGCTGGAAAATTTAATTTGGTGGTTAAAGATTATTCCGAATTACAGGAAGAAATTAGCACTTCTGATATTTTGATTGTTGCTACCGGTGCTCAAAACCCAACGATTGATAAACATATCATCCAATCGGATAAGCCGCTTTTAATTTTAGATTTATCGATTCCAAAAAATGTGAATGAGAATGTTGAAGACCTCAATCATGTAAAGCTTGTTCATTTAGATCATTTATCACAAATAACCGATGAGACCCTTGAAAAAAGGAAAGCACATATCCCTTTAGCCGAAGCCATTATTGAAGACATAAAAGCTGAATTTAATAGCTGGTTAGAAACACGAAAATTTGCACCAACAATCAAAGCTTTAAAAAATAAGCTTCAAGATTTTAAAGCTGCCGAATTAGAAACACAACGTAAAAAAATATCAGGCTTCAACGAAGAACAAGCTGAAATCATTAGCAATAATATTATTCAAAAAATCACTAATCACTTCGCACATCATTTAAAAGATGACAATATTTCAACTGACGAAAGTCTCGAACTTATTAAAAGAGTGTTTCAACTTGAAAACACTGTAAAATGAATGTTATTAGAATAGGCACACGAGATAGCCAACTTGCGCTTTGGCAAGCCAAAACCGTACAGCAGCAATTAGAACATTTAGGACATAAAACCGAGTTAGTGCCAGTAAAATCGACTGGTGATTTAGTTCTGGACAAACCCTTATACGAACTCGGCATTACCGGTATTTTTACCAGAACGCTGGATATTGCCATGCTCAATAACGATATTGATATTGCTGTACATTCTTTAAAAGATGTGCCAACGCTTTTGCCAAAAGGCATTGTACAAGCCGCCGTTTTAAAACGCGGTAACATTAGAGATACTTTGGTTTTTAAAAACAATGAAGAGTTTTTATCGCAAAGAGATGCCTTTATTGCTACAGGAAGTTTAAGACGTCGCGCGCAATGGTTAAACAGATATCCAACCCATAAAATAGAAGATTTACGTGGTAATGTAAATTCACGCTTAAAAAAACTGGAAGACAGCGAGCATTGGAATGGTGCTATTTTCGCAGCCGCCGGTTTAGGCCGTATAGGTTTAAGACCAGAGGAAGCCATTAATTTAGAATGGATGATTCCTGCGCCTGGTCAAGGCGCCATTATGATTACTTGTCTCGAAGAAGATGAGGACACAAGAGCTATTTGTGCAGAAATAAATCATGAAGAAACAGCCATTTGCACCACCATTGAACGTGAATTTTTAAACCGATTAGAAGGTGGTTGCACGGCTCCAATTGGGGCTATTGCTTACATTAAGGACGAGGAAGTCTCATTTCAAGGCGTGCTATTAAGTACTGATGGAAGCAAAAAGATAGAGGTAAAAAGAGTAGAAAAATTAGGCGAACATAACGGCATGGCAGCATATTGCGCCAATTATGTTATCGAACGTGGTGGCAAACGTTTAATGGATGATATTGAACGCTCTAAAAAACAGACTAATATATTCTCTACCAAATCACTAACCGAAGATCAGCGCCTTTTATTTCATGAAAAAATCATTATAGATAGTGATGATTTTATTAAAATAAACGTGAACAGAATTGCGCCAGCTATTTTAAAATCCAAAATAGAAAACGTTATTATCACGAGTAAAAATGCCGTTGAATCTTTAGTAAGTAATTTTTCGGCTGAAGAATTACAATTTAAAAACATTTATTGTGTTGGTCGACGCACAAAACGTTTAGTAGAAAACAGGATTGGAAAAATTAAGCACGTCGAAAAAAATGCAAATAAACTAGCTGAATACCTCGTTGAATATATTGAAGGTGCCGAAGTCACTTACTTTTGCAGCGATTTACGATTGGACGATTTACCAACAATTCTTGAAAATAGCAATATAAAGGTTAACGAAGTTGAAGCCTATCAAACCAAATATGATGCTGTAAAAATTGATGAAAACATTGAAGGCGTCATGTTTTACAGTCCTTCAACAGTGCAAAGTTTTATGCTGGAAAACAAAGGGAATAAAATTGCGTTTTGCATTGGAGAAACTACGGCTGCAGAAGCAAGAAAACATTTTAAAGATGTTAGAATTGCTAAACTTCCAACAATAGAAAGCGTTATTGAATTGGTTAACGAACATTATATATAAACTGTCATTACGAGGAATCCCGATAGCTATCGGGAGACGCGGTAATCTCACACTAATCGAACTTATTGTCTAATCATGCCAAAAAGCATGGTTTACAATGCCAAAAAAAAGAAGTTAAATTACAATTTTATGTCAGGTTGAGCGCAGTCGAAACCCATGAAAATTGAAGTATAATTAAAAAGATTCCTGCTTTCACGGGAAATAAATATGATAAAAAACGATTTATTTTTAAGGGCTTTAAAAGGGGAAACGGTAGATCGTCCTCCAGTATGGATGATGCGTCAAGCTGGACGTTATTTGCCGGAATTCATAGCCATTCGAGAAAAGTACGATTTCTTCACACGTTGTCGCACGCCCGAATTGGCGAGCGAAATTACAGTACAACCTATTCGTCGTTTTGGCATGGATGCCGCTATTTTGTTTAGTGATATTTTGGTAATTCCGCAGGCCATGAATATTGAGGTAGAGATGAAACCAAACTTTGGTCCTTATTTACCAAATCCTGTTCGTGATCAGAAAGGTGTAGGCAATGTCATCGTTCCAGATGTGAATATTGAATTAGATTACGTGATGCAAGCTATTAAAGCCACAAAAGAACTATTGAATGACGAAGTTCCATTAATAGGTTTTGCAGGCTCGCCATGGACTATTCTATGCTATGTTGTTCAAGGACAGGGCAGCAAAACCTTTGACAAAGCCAAAGAATTTTGCTTTACAAATCCGGTGGCAGCTCATCAATTATTACAAAAAATAACCGATACAACCATTGCTTATTTAAAAGCCAAAGTTATTGCTGGCGTCGATGTTGTTCAAATTTTCGATTCTTGGGGTGGCATGTTATCGCCTGTAGATTATCAGGAATTCTCGTGGCAGTACATCAACCAAATTATTGAAGCCTTAAAAGATGATGCGCCAGTTATTGCATTCGGAAAAGGATGCTGGTTTGCTTTGCAGGAAATGGCAAAAAGTAACGCTTCAGCTTTAGGCATAGACTGGACGATTACAGCACAAAACGCACGTTACCTCACTGGTGGGAATATAACACTTCAAGGTAATTTTGATCCAGCACGTTTGCTGTCACCACCTTCGGAAATCAAGAAAATGGTAACCCAAATGATCAACGGTTTTGGGAAAGATAAATACATTGTAAATCTTGGTCATGGCATATTACCTAATATTCCTTTAGATCATGCAAAAGCATTTATCGATGCTGTAAAAGAATACAAATAATGATTCAAACGGACGCTTTTTATATTGAACCCCTTTTGTTAGACGATGTTAAAGGCGTTCATCATTTAATGATTTCCAATGCAGAAAAATTCAAAGCCTTTTTGCCTAAAACACTCGAACAAAATTTAAATATAGAAACGTCTCATGAGTTTGTAGCTAATAAGGTTGAGAAACATCTTTCTAAAGATGAATTTCTATTCACTATAAAAGAAAATATCACCAAACAGGTTGTAGGCTTGGTTTACATAAAAGAATTAGATTGGAACAAAAGGCAAGGCGAGTTTGCGTATTGTATCGCTTCCGAATTTGAAGGCAAAGGTTGGATGCGTAAAACCATAACGGCGCTTTCTGATTATGCTTTGAATAATCTAGGCCTAAAAACGCTTCAAATAATTGTACATAAAAGTAATCTTGGTAGTGTGAAAGTTGCTAAAAATTGTAATTTCACATGGCAAAGCACTTTACCAAACGAATATACGCCTCCTGATGGAACGCCTTTAGACATGGAGTTGTATGAATTATATAAAAAATAAACCATGCCACATTTTGTAATAGATTGTTCAGAACAAATTCTGGAATTGCAAGACCCCGAAAAAATCATACAAGAGATTCATCTAGTCGCTTATAATACAGGTTTATTTGATGAAGTCGATATTAAAGTGCGTTTAAATCCTTTTAAAGAACACTATCTTGTTGGTGGTAAAAAAGACGATTTTATACACGTTTTTGCAAACATTATGGAAGGCAGAAACACAGAACAAAAAGCAAATCTATCAAAGCAAATTATGGGTAAACTAAAATTGATGTTTCCTGAAGTTCCCTTTATTGCAATCAATATTAGAGATTTTGAAAAAGCTACTTATTGTAATAAGAACATGATATAATTATAAGATTTCCATTTTCACGGAAAAACAGATATGAAAGAAAAGTTCTACCAATACATACAAGACTTACAAGACAGTATCACGTCAAAACTTGAAGCTGTAGATGGCAAAGCCAAGTTTCAAGAAGACGTATGGAAACGTCCTGATGGCGGCGGTGGAAGAACACGTGTTATTGAAAACGGAAATGTCTTTGAAAAAGGCGGCGTCAATATTTCGGCGGTGCATGGCGAATTACCGGAAACCATGCGCGAACATTTTGGTGTTGATCAAGCTAACTTCTACGCCTGTGGTTTGAGTTTAGTATTACATCCTAAAAACCCAATGGCGCCAACGGTTCATGCGAATTGGCGCTACTTTGAAATGTACAACGAGCAAGGCGATATTGTTGATAGTTGGTTTGGTGGTGGACAAGATTTAACACCGTATTATTTGTTTGAGGAGGATGCAAAGCATTTTCATAAAACATGCAAAGTAGCTTGTGACAAGCACAATCCTGAATTCTATCCCAAATACAAAGAGCGTTGCGATGACTATTTTTATAATTCACATAGAAACGAAGGAAGAGGTATAGGTGGTTTGTTTTTCGATTACTGCAAAGCCACAGAAGATATGAGTATGGAAAATTGGTATAACTTTGTGACTGAAGTTGGTAATAGTTTCCTTGAAACCTATGTCCCAATAGTTGAAAAACGTAAACATCATCCATTTACAGAAGCGCAACGTACATGGCAAGAAATTAGGCGTGGTCGTTATGTAGAATTTAATCTAGTTCACGACAAAGGGACGCTTTTCGGATTAAAAACCAACGGAAGAATAGAAAGTATCCTGATGAGTTTGCCACCGCATGTGCAATGGGTTTACGATCATCATCCCGAAAAAGGAAGTGACGAAGAAAAATTAATAGAGGTTTTAAAAAATCCTAAAGATTGGGTTTAGATATTGTACAGAGTTACAAAAAGAACCATAGATTTAAACGAATATTTTTTATAGAAACCATTCGTGAATTCGTGGCTAAAAAAAAAATAAATTAACTGCAGGCCAAGACTGCCAATTGAATATCTATATTATGTATCCACTACGAAGAAATAGAAGATTAAGAACCAACGAAGCCACCCGTTCTTTAGTGCGTGAAACCATAATTACGCCAAACGACTTTTTAGTCCCTCTTTTTGCGGTTGAAGGCAAAGGTATCAAGGAAGAAATTGCCTCGATGCCAAACTATTTCCGATATAGTTTAGATCTTCTTGAAAATGAAATTAAAGAGCTTTGGAGGCTAGGCTTAAAGTCTGTCCTTCTTTTTGTGAAAGTACCTGATAATTTAAAAGACAACAAAGGGACGGAAGCTCTAAACCCAAATGGCTTGATGCAACGCGCCATTAAAACCGTTAAAAATGTGTGTCCTGAAATGTTGGTTATGACAGACGTTGCGCTTGATCCTTACTCGACTTATGGCCATGACGGTATTGTTGAAAATGGAAAAATAATCAATGACGATACTGCCGAAGTTTTAGCCGAAATGAGCATCTCTCATGCACAAGCTGGCTCCAACTTTGTAGCGCCAAGTGATATGATGGATGGTCGGATTCTCACTATTCGTGAAGCATTAGAAGATGAAGGATTCACAGATACAGGTATTATGAGTTATTCTGCTAAATATGCATCTGCATTTTATGGGCCTTTTCGTGATGCTTTAGATTCAGCTCCTGTAGATCTGGCAAACGTTCCAAAGGATAAAAAAACCTATCAAATGGATTTTGCAAATCGGTATGAAGCCCTTCGTGAAACCGAAATGGATATTGATGAAGGCGCAGACATCGTGATGATAAAACCTGGTATGGCGTATTTAGATATTGTCCGCGATGTGAAAAATGAATTTGATGTCCCAGTAGCTGTCTACCAAGTAAGTGGAGAGTATGCCATGATAAAAGCTGCTGCTGAAAAAGGCTGGTTAAATCATGATCAAATCATGATGGAAAGCACTATCGCTTTTAAAAGAGCAGGAGCAGATATTATCGCATCTTATTTTGCTAAAGACATTGTGAAATTGATTTCTTAACTTTCTAGAAGAATTTTGATTCTTGAATTTATGCCAATAAAAACAATTTTAAAATTTTGTTGCTGCATTTTATTATTGAGCTTTCAGCAAGAATTACAATGCCAGGCAAACACTTCTGGGCTTGAATATGGAGCCCTTACTGAAGTTGGGTTAGACCCCAACTATGTACACACAAAAGTAGATTCAATAATGAGTCTTGGGATAGCCAAAAAAGCATTTCCTGGCGCACAAATATTGGTCGTGAAACAAGGCAAAATTGTCTTTCATCAAAGCTATGGATATCATACTTATGATAGTATTCAAAAAGTTGGTTTGGACGATATTTATGACTTAGCATCAGTGACTAAAATAATTGGGCCATTGCCTGTTTTGATGAAACTTTATGAGGAAGGAATATTAGACCTAGACAAGCCATTTAGCCATTATTGGAAACCTTGGCGACACCAAAAAGATAAAAAGGATATTACCTTGCGTGAACTATTAGCACACCAATCCGGTTTACAGCCTTACATCGTGTTTTTAAATGAAGTTCTGAAAAACGGCAAACTAAAAAAACGATTTGCTAGACAAAAGGCTTCAAACCGGTTTTCGAATCAAGCGTATTCAAATATTTTTATTAATAATCGTTTTAAGAAGAAAGTATTCCGAAAAATAAAACGATCTAAAGTAAGTCCTAACAAAACGTATGTGTATTCTGGTTTAGCCTCTTTAATCTATCCACAACTTATCGAAAATCTTACAGGAATACCATATACAACTTATCTGCAAAACAATTTTTACACACCGTTAGGATGCCAAACTTTGGGTTATCTTCCAGCTAAAAAAATGTTTAAAAACCCTATTGTTCCTACAGAAATAGATTCCTTCTTTAGAAAAGAACTTACCAAAGGTTGGGTTCATGACGAGAATGCTGCACTCCTTGGTGGGGTTTCAGGAAACGCTGGTCTTTTTGGTACAGCTACAGATTTGACAAAACTAATGCAAATGTATGTGCAAAAAGGAGAATATGCTGGAACACGCTACCTGAAAGAAGAAACAGTCAATGAGTTCATCAAAGCGCAATATCCCGAAAATGATAATCGAAGAGGACTTGGATTTGACAAACCTCTGTTAAACAACGCTGAATTTAAGTTACAAGAAGCTTATCCTGCTCCAGAAGTAAGTGCTGAAAGCTTTGGTCATTCAGGTTTTACCGGTACTTTCGTTTGGGCAGACCCAATAGACGAATTGGTATTTATCTTTCTTTCAAATCGTGTTTACCCAACAAGAAAAAATAGAAACATCTATAATTTGAATATTCGTCCAGCATTACAACAAGTATTCTATTCTGCTACAAAAACCAAAGAGCAATTCATAAATAATTAGTATTTTAGAAGCTTAAACAAGCAGCATGAGCTTACTCATATTTTATGGAATCATTTCCATATTCTTTTCATTTTTATGTTCCATATTAGAGGCTGTATTATTAAGTGTCACACCTACATTCCTAAATATTAAAAAGAAAGAAGGTAAAGCTTACGCAACTTCGCTCGAAGCTTTAAAAAAAGATGTCGATAAACCGCTTATTGCTATTCTTACATTAAATACCATTGCACATACCGTTGGTGCCATTTTAGTAGGTGTACAGGCTGAAAAAGTATTTGGTAATGGTGATAATTCCATCATGATTGTATCTGCGATTATGACCTTTTTAATTTTAGTGCTTTCCGAAATCATTCCAAAAACCATTGGTGCAACATATTGGAAGCAGTTAGCAAATTTTACCGACAAAGCACTTTATGTCTTAATTTTCCCGTTAAAATGGACAGGTATTCTTTGGGTTTTACAGCTTACTACAAAATTAATTGGCGGGGAAAACGGTCATGGCAGTGTATTAAGTCGAGAAGATTTTCATGCCATGACCGATATCGCGCATGAAGAAGGCGTTTTTCAAGAATCAGAAAGTATTATTATAAAAAACTTGCTCACATTTAAAGATGTGCAAGCCAAAGATATTATGACGCCTAGAACTGTGATAAAAACGGCTTCGGAGAATATGACGATTCAATCATTTTATGATGCCAATCGGAATTTAAAGTTTTCGAGAATTCCGATTTATGGAAACAGCACCGATGAAATTTCTGGCTATTTTTTAAAAGATAATTTATTGGAAGCTATGATTAAAGGCCATGGAGAACAGCCTTTAAAATCTATAATACGTGAATTATTGGTAACAACACGAAATTTACCAATTCCAGAACTGTTTGAAAAGCTAATTGCACAACGTGAACATATTGCTTTGGTGGTTGATGAATATGGCTCTGTAAGCGGATTAGTAACACAAGAAGACGTTATAGAAACACTTCTAGGATTAGAAATCATGGATGAAAGTGATAACGTAGCAGATTTGCAAATGCTGGCAAGAAAAAGCTGGGAGGCAAGAGCAAAACGTTTGGGAATAATTGAAGAAAAGAAACCTGAAACTGATGACTGATTGCACCGTAAATACACCTTTAGGCGTCGCTAAAATAATTGGTGATGAATATGGCATTGCTTCGGTCGTCGTCTTAAATTCAAACGAGATGGTGTCAAATGTAATTCCAGACCAACTTCAAGATTGTGTCTATCAGCTTCTAGAATATTTTCAAGGCGATAGAAAAACATTTAGTTTAAAACTCAATCCTGAAGGCACCGAATTTCAAAAAAGAGTATGGGACGAGTTGTTAACTATTCCTTATGGAAAAACGACGTCTTACTTAAATTTATCCAAACAATTGGGCGATGTAAAAGCCATTCGTGCCATTGCCAATGCCAATGGTAAAAATCCACTTTGGATTATTGTGCCTTGTCATCGGGTTATTGGTAGTGACGGAAGTTTAACAGGATATGCCGGTGGATTACATCGTAAACAATGGTTGCTGGAACATGAAAGTCCTTATAAACAACAATCGTTGTTTTAGTAGGGAAAGGTAATCTACAGGTTATTAATTTTCTTATATTTAGTTCTTCAAAAAGTAAAATTTACTCAAATAAAACTACCGTATGAAATACATCACGTTTATAATGTCACTAGGGTTTACACTAGTTACTTTTTATGCGCTTAACACAAAGCTAGGTGCTATTCCCCCTATTGGTAAATTTTTAAATCCGACGCAAGGTATTTGGCAAAATGAACAGGATGAATCCTTAATAGGTAACATTCAAATTGATGGTCTTTCAGATGAAGTTACAGTCCATTATGACGAGCATCTTATTCCGCATGTATTTGCCCAGAATGACACCGATCTATATAAAGCGCAAGGGTACATAACAGCTAAACATAGGTTATGGCAAATGGAATTTCAAACACATGCTTCTGCTGGACGTTTATCTGAAATTATAGGTGAGAAAGCATTAAACTACGATAGGGCACAACGCCGAAAAGGGATGGGATTTGGAGCAGATAACACTTTAGAGGCAATGAAAAATGACCCTGAAGCAATAGCTTTTTTAGAAGCTTACACTGAAGGTGTTAACAATTACATCAGCCAACTAAAATCAAAAGATTATCCCGTAGAATACAAATTATTGGGCTACAAGCCCGAATTTTGGTCAATTAAAAAAACGGCGTTATTACTCATGTACATGACCGATATGCTGTGTGGCGGCGATTCCGATTTAGAATACACCAACGCTTTACGTGAATTTGGAAAAGAAAGATTTGATCTACTATATCCAGACTTTTTCGATGTTAATGATCCCATAATTCCTAAAGAAACCGATTGGAGTTTTATTGATGTAAACATGACGGAAACGCCACAAAGTGAATTACCTCTTGATTCCGTATCAGAAACCATGGTAAAACCACATCCTGATAACGGCAGTAATAACTGGGCAGTATCTGGAAACAAATCGTATTCAGGCAATCCTATTTTGGCCAATGACCCTCATTTAGGACTCAACCTGCCTTCTATTTGGTTTGTCATGCAATTGGCCACGCCAGAACACAACGCCTTTGGAGCAACCCTGCCTGGCGCTCTAGGTGTTATTTCAGGTTTTAACACGCATATCGCTTGGGGTGAAACTAATGCTACACGGGATGTTAGGGATTGGTATAAAATTGAATTTAAAGACGAAAGTAGAACCCAATACAAGTACAACGGTTCGTGGAAAAATGCTTCAGTAAGAGTTGAAGAAATTAAAATAAGAAATAACGAGACCTATATAGATTCTGTAGTTTACACACATCATGGCCCTGTAAGTTATGACCATACTTTTAAAGGTAATGGACAAAAAGAAGGTTATGCTATGAAATGGGTTGGACATATTGGTGGTAATAATCAACGTACACTTTTAGATCTCAACACAAGTAAAAATTATGATGATTATCTTAAAGCCCTTAAACATTGGGTAGCTCCGGCTCAAAATTTTGTTTTTGCCTCTACCAACGGTGATATTGCTATTTGGATACAAGGGTTGTTCCCGAATAAGTGGAAAGGGCAGGGTGAATTTTTAATGGATGGCAGCAATCCAGAACACGACTGGCAAAGTTTTATTCCTAAACAATACAATGCGCATACTAAAAATCCGGAACGTGGTTTTGTAAGCTCTGCAAATCAACATCCTGTAGATGAATCCTATCCGTTTTATGTGTTTAATGACGGTTATGAAACGTATAGAAATCGAGTGATTAATGACTTTTTCAGGTCGAAAGATAAAATCTCTATTCAAGATTTCAGAAACCTTCAAAACAATAATTACAACTTAAAAGCTTCCGAATTGCTGCCATATATATTTGAGCACATGGACACTTTAGCATTAACAACCGAAGAGCAAGAGCTATTAAATAAAATTAAAGCTTGGGATTTTTATAGTGAAATCGACCAAATGGCACCAAGCATTTGGGATGCCTGGTGGAAAAAATTATACCCACTAACTTGGGATGAGTTTGAGATTGAAGATATCGCATTAGAGTATCCGTTTACCTATCAAACTATTTTTATGCTGAAAAATCATCCCAATGATGCATTTATGGATATTTTAGAAACTCCAGAAAAAGAAACAGCTCATGATTTATTTTTAATCACTTTTAAAGAAGCAGCAAAAGAGCTCTTGGACTGGCAAGCACAACATGGTGATTACAATTGGCAAGCATATAAAGGAACTTATGTAGGTCACTTGTTGCAAGCCCTACCTGCCTTTTCCCGATTTGATCTCCCCATTGGTGGCGACAGAAATACAGTAAATGCAGCCGCCAAAAACCATGGCCCATCATGGCGTATGATAGTAGAAATGTCTTCACCTCCTAAAGCTTTAGGGATTTATCCGGGTGGACAATCTGGAAACCCTGGTAGTAAATACTATGATAATTTTATAGACCATTGGGCTGCTGGAGACTATTTAGAATTACTATTTATGCAAGACCAAAACAAAACCGAAGGCATTATTGCAACGCAAACCTTAACACCAAACCCATGAACAAGAACATCATCAACTTTATAGCAACTATAATTGTTGCGCTCATTCTCTCTCAATTTTTGCCTTGGTGGTCTGTTATGGTAGCCGCCTTTATTACAAGTTTCTTTTTTAGCTTAAAAAAAAGTGCTGTGTTTTTCATTCCTTTTTTGGCTATTGCCCTATTTTGGATGGTCTATACCTTTTGGTTAAGTAATGCTAACGATTTTACGCTTGCCAAAAAAATAGCCGTGCTATTGCCTTTGCAAGGCAACCCATATCTATTAGTTTTGGTGACCGGATTAATTGGCGGACTCGCCGCAGGTGTTGCTGGCGTTTTTGGTAAGCAATGCCAATTATTATTTCGAAATGGCAAATAATACCAATTAAGTTTTAAGATGTCGCATATAAACCGTTTCTTTTTTGCTTACTTATCATTTAAAAATAGAACCGTAGCTATGCTATGCTTATATTTTTAAACTCAATTAATCAAAAAATTAATTCAATTTATTTATACGGCATCTTAAAACTTAATTGGTATAAGAGTACTTTGTAAAAATTGCTCTTATTTATGCAAAAGCACCTATAAACAGTGGCTTTTTTTTAACTGCATTCATGAATCGCTGTAACGCCAAAGAGATACTTCCTTGGCTGAAGTAACGCAGCTATGAAGGCTGAAGATAGGAATCTGTTTAACTGTAAAATTTAATTTAACGAGTTCAAGTTAAATGATTATATTTAATTTCTATAAAACTAAATGAATGAAATTTATAAAAAAATTCGTTAAATCAATTGCTATATTCTTGGGGTTACTCATTATTATGCTTTACGTTTTTGATTATGATTATATCCTAAAAGCTGTAAGGACTATTTACGCTAAAGGTCATAAAACAGCTTATTTAGAAGACTATAAAGAATTTGACAACAGAGTTATTGAAAATGGAATCGGTCAGCCTTGGAACTTACATAAAGATTATAATACTGTAAAAGAAACCGAAACGCTACAAAAGCTAAATAAAGAAAAAGGCACAATAGCCTATGTTATTATTAAAAATGATAGTATCTGGTTTGAAAATTATTATGATGGCTTTAATAAGCTTTCTAAAAGCAATTCCTTTTCTATGGCAAAAAGTATGGTGTCAGCCATGCTGGGCAAAGCAATTATGGAAGGGAAAATTAAAAATCTAGACCAACCTGTTAGCGATTTTTATCCTGAATTTATTGAGGGTTTATCTGCAAAAATGACCGTTGGAGACTTGTCTTCAATGGCCTCGGGTTTAAATTGGGACGAATCTTACTACTCCCCGTTTTCAATTACAACACGTGCCTATTTTTATGATGATTTAGAAAAAATGATGTTAGGTGTAAAAGTAATCGAAGAACCAGGAAAATATTATGAATATTTAAGTGGCAACACACAACTTTTAGGTATGATTATAGAAAAAGCGACAGGAGAAACCCTATCAGACTACTTAAGTACTAGGTTTTGGAAATCGTTAGGTGCAGAAAGTGAAGCCTTTTGGCAATTAGATCGCGCTAATGGTTTAGAAAAAGCTTACTGCTGTGTCGCCAGTAATGCTCGCGATTTTGCCCGCTTTGGGAAGCTTTATAAGCAACATGGTAAATGGAATGGCCAGCAAATACTAGATTCAACATTTATAGTAAAATCTATAACACCTCGCTTTCCGGCAAGCCCGGAATACGGTTATGGTTGGTGGTTGGCAAACCACAATAATAAAAAGATATTTTATATGAGAGGGCATTTAGGGCAAGTCGTAATTGTGATTCCTCAAGACGATGTCATTATTGTACGTTTAGGGCATCGTATAGAAAAAGCCGTACAGAGTTTGAATCCGCATTCACCAGATTTTTACACATATATTGATGAAGCCTATAATATGATGGAGTAATGATTAGCAAACTCAACCTAGAAAATATTTTATTTCTTGATATTGAAACCGTTCCGGAAGCACAGCATTTTTCAGAATTAGATAAAGTGAAGCAAGGGCTCTGGGAAAGTAAATCGAAATACCAACGTAAAGATGAATTCACCGCTGAAGAGTTTTACGAGCGTGCTGGCATTTGGGCCGAGTTTGGTAAAATAGTATGCATTTCGGTTGGGTATTTTACATTTCAAGGCGATGTTAGGCGTTTTAGAACAACATCTTTTTATGGTGAAGAAGTTAAAATTTTAAAGGACTTTAAAAACTTATTGATTTCACATTACAGCCAAACCAAACATTTGCTTTGTGCTCATAATGGTAAGGAATTTGACTTTCCGTACATCGCACGACGAATGATAATTAACGATATAGAATTACCATACAAACTTAATTTGTTTGGGAAAAAACCTTGGGAAGTACCGCATTTGGATACTTTAGACTTATGGAAGTTTGGTGATTATAAAACCTACACCTCTTTAAAGCTTTTAACTAATGTGCTTGGTATTCCCTCGCCCAAAGATGATATTGATGGCAGTGAAGTGTTTCGTGTGTATTACGAAGAGAATGACATTGACAGAATTATTACCTACTGCGAAAAAGATACCATTGCTGTAGCACAAATCTTTTTAAGGTTTCGAGGTGATGCTATTTTATTGGATGATGAAATTATGCATATATAAATGATGCCCAAATCTATTTTAAATATTAAGGATTTATCCATTGCATTTCAAGATAGCGAAATAATTCATAATATTTCCTACGCTTTATATAAAAACGAAATTTTAGGAATCGTTGGTGAATCTGGTAGCGGAAAATCTGTTTCTTCGCTTGTAATTTTGGGGCTATTGCCTAAAGGAATTTCTAAAATTACATCTGGAAGTATAATTTTTGAAGGTAAAGACTTAACGCAATTAAATTTTAAAACGTTTCAACAAATAAGAGGGAATAAAATCTCAATGATTTTTCAGGAGCCTATGAGTTCTTTGAACCCATCAATGACCTGTGGAAAACAAGTGCAAGAAATTTTATTACAACATACTTCGCTTTCAAAAAAAGAATGCAAACAAGACGTTCTTTCACTTTTTGAAAATGTTAAACTCCCCGAACCTAAACGCATCTATAAAGCCTATCCCCATGAAATTTCCGGCGGGCAAAAACAACGCGTCATAATTGCAATGGCAATAGCATGTAAGCCTGACATATTAATTGCTGATGAACCCACGACTGCACTTGATGTTACGGTACAGAAAGACATTATTTTATTGCTGAAGGAACTTCAGCGTAAAAATAATATGAGCATCATTTTTATTACACATGATCTTGCTTTAATTTCTGAAATAGCACATCGGGTTTTAGTTATGTATAAGGGAGAAATTGTTGAACAGGGCGAAGCTTCAGCAATATTTAAAAATCCTGAACATTCGTATACTAAGGCGCTTATTCATTCCAGACCATCGCTTGATGTCAGATTAAAAACGCTACCAACTATTCAGGATTATTTAAATGACACCATTTCACAAGATATTATAACTTCTGACGAACGCCATCGGAACCACGAAAAAATTTATAGTAAGCCGCCTTTATTAGAAGTCATTAATGTTGAAAAAGTATACTTTTCAAAATCAGGATGGTTTGCCAAGCCCCAAAGTTTTAAAGCCGTAGATAATGTGAATTTTAAACTGTATGAAGGCGAAACTCTAGGATTGGTTGGTGAGTCTGGCTGCGGGAAATCTACGCTCGGAAACGCTATCCTTCAGCTAGACAAAGCAACTGCTGGAAAAATTTTATATAAGGGCATTGATATTACAAAACTTTCGAATTCCGCTGTAAAGAAACTCCGAAAGGACATCCAAATTATTTTTCAAGATCCATATTCTTCGCTCAACCCCAGAATTCCCGTTGGCAACGCCATCATGGAGCCTATGAAAGTGCACAAGCTTTATGCTTCAGATAAGGAGCGAAAAGAAAAGGTTATTGATATTTTAAATAAAGTAGGTTTAGATGCGAGTTATTTTAATCGTTATCCTCATGAGTTTTCCGGCGGACAAAGACAACGTATAGGTATTGCCAGAACCATTGCCTTACAACCTAAATTAATTGTTTGTGATGAGTCGGTTTCTGCTTTAGATATTTCGGTTCAAGCACAAGTTTTGAATTTGCTAAATGACTTAAAACGTACTTTTGGATTCACCTATATTTTTATTTCGCACGATCTAGCCGTTGTAAAATATATGGCGGACCAATTATTAGTCATGAATCAAGGAAAAATTGAAGAATTGGACGATGCCGATGAAATATATAATTCGCCTAAAAAAGACTACACTAAAAAGTTAATTGATGCTATACCTAAAGGGTTATAGCATCAATACTTTTTTTGTTAGAAACACAATACTTTTTAAAAATCGCATTGTCTTTTTAATACTCATAAACATCTTGTTAAATCTGTAAGTAGGTTCAGGTAGATTTGAGGCAACATTCATAAGTTAAGTTTATGGCAGATTTGGGAATCTGATTTTACTATTAGGTTTCTTTGGGGATTGTAAATATGAAACAAATATTTTACATATCAGTTAAAAAGCATATAAAATCGATAAAGTGAATTATTTTTTAACATTTGATACTTTTTATGAGCAGCCCAGACATTCGGTAAGCACTGAATTTTTTATTGCTGAAAGCGGAGAAATATATTTTTACAATAAAATTTAGGAGTTCAATTTAATTTTTTAAATGCTCATTTCAGGTATTTCGCCTTCAATAATTAAGGCACCATCGGTTGCATTTTTTATCTCTTCGACCGATACGCCTGGAGCGCGTTCTAAAAGTTTAAATCCTTTATCGGTAACATCCATAACCGCTAGATTTGTAATTACCTTTTTAACACAAGCAACGCCCGTTAATGGTAAAGAGCATTGCTTAAGTAATTTAGATTCTCCAGCCTTATTGGTATGCATCATGGCGACGATAATATTTTCGGCACTTGCCACTAAATCCATGGCGCCGCCCATACCTTTAACCATTTTTCCTGGAATTTTCCAATTGGCTATGTCTCCATTTCCTGATACTTCCATAGCACCAAGAATCGTTAAATGGACGTGCTGCCCGCGTATCATTGAAAAACTCATAGCCGAATCAAAAAAACTCGCGCCCGGTAAGGTCGTAATCGTTTGTTTTCCGGCATTAATAATATCTGCATCTTCCTCGTCTTCAAAAGGAAATGGTCCCATACCCAAAACGCCATTTTCGCTTTGAAATTCTACTTCTATATCGTCTCGCACATAGTTTGCCACCAAGGTTGGAATGCCGATACCCAGATTAACATAATAACCATCTTGTACTTCTTTTGCAATGCGTTTTGCTATTCCGATTTTGTCTAACATTTTTATAGTTTAAAGTGCCTAAAGTTTAAAGTGCCTAAAGTTTTAAGTGTCTAAAGTTTAAAGTGCCTAAAGTTTTTCTAAAATTCATGAAAGAGAATAAACATCAACTCAAGCGTACTTTAAGTACTTATAACTTTACAACTTTTTTAATTAATTTCTTTGCCTTACCGTTCGTTGCTCTATGCGTTTCTCGTAAGTTTCGCCTTGAAAAATACGCTGCACAAAAATTCCTGGAATATGAATTTGATTCGGATCCAGCGCACCAACAGGAACCAATTCTTCTACTTCTGCAACGGTAATTGTAGCGGCTCCGCACATATTAGGATTGAAATTTCGCGCCGTCCCTTTAAAAATTAAATTCCCTGCCGCATCACCTTTCCATGCTTTTACAAAAGCAAAATCGGCTTTAAACGCATACTCTAATACATGCATCTTTCCGTTAAAGTTTCTGGTTTCTTTGCCTTCTGCTACTTCGGTGCCATAACCTGCTGGTGTATAAATTGCAGGAAATCCTGCCTGTGCCGCTCGACAGCGTTCGGCCAATGTGCCTTGAGGTATAAGCTCTACATCAAGCTCACCGCTTAACATTTGGCGTTCAAACTCGTCGTTCTCACCAACATAGGACGATACCATTTTTTTAATTTGACGATTTTGAAGGAGCAAGCCTAAACCAAAATCGTCAACACCCGCATTATTAGATATACAAGTTATCCCCTTTACGCCGCTTTTGGCCAAGGCAGCAATAGCGTTTTCGGGAATACCGCTTAGCCCAAAACCGCCAAGCATAAAGGTCATATTATCTTGAATACCATCAAGCCCATCATGAACCGATTTAACCGTTTTATTAATCATTTTTATTGTCTAATTATTGAGTTGAAAAATACGAAATAAAAAAGCCATTCTAAAAAGAATGGCAGAATTTTATATATGGTTTGAAATCGCTAGAAATCTAATTCGTCTGGGACTTCTTCCTTTTCATTCTGGTCATCTGCAATAACATCTCCTGAAGATTTTGTGCAATCAACATTTATTGAAAGCTCAAGCGGTGCTTCAAATTCTGCTTTAGAAATGTTTAATTCGGTATCTTCATAGCAACTTTTCATATAAAGCCCCCAAATTGGTAATGCCATTGAGGCGCCCTGCCCATAGGTAATCGTCGCAAAATGTGCTGCTCTATCTTCAGCTCCAACCCAAACGCCTGTCACTAAATTAGGCACCATGCCCATAAACCAACCATCACTTTGATTTTGTGTTGTTCCTGTTTTACCAGCAATAGGATTTGTGAACGCATAAGGATAGCCTGTAATAATCTCTTTATATTCCGGACGATAATCTTGTGCTCCAGAGGTTCGTAGGCGAACGCCAGAACCATACCGTGTAACGCCCTCCATAAGTTTAACAGTAACATAAGCTGTTTCTTCACTTAAAACATCTCGCGTTTCTGGATTAAACTGAAACAATACTGTACCATTTTTATCTTCGATACTCATTACCATAACAGGTTTGGTATAAACACCTTTATTCACAAAAGTTGAATATGCTGCTACCATTTCGTAAACACTTAATTCTGATGTTCCCAATGCAATTGCTGGCACTGGTAGGATATCTGATTTCACACCAAGTTTTCTAACCAAATCTATAACTTGCTGCGGCCCTACTTTGTCCATAACTCTAGCGGTTACCGTATTTACTGAATTTGCCAATGCGTTTTTTAGTGTTCTAGTGCCTCCATATTTTTCACCCGAATTTTTAGGACACCATTCTTCCGGGTTTCCATATTTGTTCTTTTCAATACAAAACGGCGTGTCTGGAAGTTCGTCACAAGGCGATAAATGCAATTGATCTATCGCGGTGGCATAAACAAAAGGTTTAAATGTAGAACCCACTTGACGCTTTCCTTTCTTAACATGATCATATTGAAAATGCCTGTAATTCATACCACCAACCCATGCTTTTACATGGCCCGTTTGCGGATCCATAGACATCATGCCTGGATGTAAGAACGCCTTGTAATAGCGCATAGAATCCATAGGTTTCATGATGGTATCAATCTCGCCTTCCCAAGAAAAAATCGACATTTTAACAGGCTTGTTGAAGGATGCAATAATATCTTGGTCTGGTATTTTTAAATCGTACTTCATGTGTCTCCAACGCTCCGATTGCCTAATAGAGCGTCGCATTAAAGTGTCAATTGCGCCATAAGTAAGTTCTAAAAATGGTGCTGTCGGATTTCGTTTTGGAGTATTTTGATGAAAAAATTCTGCTTGGAGTCTTGGCATGTGCTGTTGTACGGCATCTTCGGCGTATTGCTGCATCCGCGAATTGATGGTGGTATAGATTTTTAATCCATCGCTATACAAATTGTATTTTGTACCATCTGGCTTTAGATTGCTCTTAATCCAGTCTTTTATAAATTCCCGTAGATATTCTCTAAAATAGGTGGCGATGCCCTCGCGATGTGACTCTGGTGAATAGTTTAAACCTAAATCTAATTTTTGAATAGAATCTTTAACCGATTCAGTAATAAAATCATACTTTCCCATCTGGCTTAACACCACGTTTCGACGGTTTTTTACACCAATGGGATTGCGCTCTGGTCTTGGATTGTAAAGCGATGAATTTTTAAACATGCCGACCAACATGGCAGATTCTTTTATATCGAGTTCATTAGGTTCTTTTCCAAAATAAATTCGTGCTGCACTACGAATACCATCAGCATTATTACCAAAGTCATAAATATTAAAATATTGTGCTATAATTTCTTCTTTGGTGTATTGGCGTTCTAAACGTATGGCAATAATCCATTCCTTGATTTTTTGGGTAATTCTTCCAATGGTGTTTTTAGAGCCTTCACCGTGAAATAATTGTTTTGCAAGTTGCTGTGAAATTGTACTTGCGCCTCCACCTTTTCCTAATTTAACAACAGCTCGCAAGGTCCCTCTGGCATCAATACCAGAATGATCATGGAAACGCGCATCTTCAGTGGCGATTAAAGCATCCACCAAATGTTGTGGCAATTCGTCGTAACCTACAGGTGTTCTATTATCGTTAAAATAGAATTTACCCAGTGTTTTTCCATCAGAGGAAATAATTTCTGTAGCAAGATTTGTTTTGGGGTTTTCCAATTGAGTATGATCCGGCATGTCTCCAAAACCATCCCAAGATGCTAATAAAAACAATAGAAGAACAAAGAGAATTCCGCCTAAAAATAACATCCAAAACCAACGTACATACGCACCAAAACCTTGATTTTTTTTTGTTTGTTTTTTCTTTGCCATAAATAAAGTGCCTTAAATACTTGAAGTTTTAAGTGTCTTAAGTTATAAATTTGGTTTTTCAATTCTAAATCCGACGTCGGTAATGCCTTCTATATTTATATCGCCATTAACTTTCCCATTTTCCCGCATGGCATGTTGAATATTTACGGTGTATTCGCCAGCTTCTTCAAATACGACCTGCTCCTTATACCAGAGTTTATTCTCTTTAACATCGGTAAATCCAGTCCCCAATAATTCCCCGTTTGGATATGCCATTTGGTATTCTAAAGTGTCCTTTATAACTTTCCCGTTAGGAAAATTCATTTCAACAATTAAAAACAAATTACTGTATTTATAAGCGTTGTTGTTCCTTAAATTAACGAATAGATTATATGCATTTATTGAATCTGGTGGATTAAATTTAAAGTTTATAACAGAATCTTTGTGCCATTTGTTTGGAACCGATTTATAGTTGTCGAAAACCTGATTCGAATCACATGATGCAAACAAAAAAGAAAACATAAGAAAAAACATCAAAATATTATTTTTCACTTTTATTGTTGTTTTGGGGTTTCCTTCTATTTCTATTGTTCCTATTGCCTCTATTGTTTTTACGTTTTTTATGATGTTTTGGACTATCAAAGCGTGTTAAACTGTCTTGACCAACAACGTTTTCAAATTCGGTTTTAGTATCTTCTACTAACTCCAATGCGTATTCTTCGAGGCTTACTATTTTTTTATTCTTTTTATTGAACTCAATAATTTCATTGGCATGGCTTGTTGTTATTTTATGCCAATTCACCCATTCGCCCTCATAAGCGTACCACATGTGTCCTTTAAAAATATCGGTTTTTTGGCATACTGCTGTGCCTTTTTCGGTTTGAAGTTTAATATCGGTTTTAGGAAATTCCTTTAAGGCATCAAGGTAGGTGTCCAATTCATAATTTAAACAACATTTTAGTTTTCCGCATTGTCCAGCAAGCTTTTGTGGGTTTAACGATAATTGCTGATAGCGTGCTGCAGATGTACTAACCGAACGAAAATCGGTTAACCAGGTTGAACAACATAATTCCCTACCGCAAGAACCAATGCCACCAAGTCTTGCAGCTTCCTGCCTGAAGCCGATTTGTTTCATTTCGATACGTGTTCTGAATTCTTTAGCAAAAAGCTTGATAAGTTCACGAAAATCGACACGTTCTTCGGCTGTATAATAAAATGTGGCTTTACTGGCATCGCCTTGATATTCGATATCAGAAATTTTCATTTGAAGTTTTAAGTCTATCGCAAACTGGCGCGCTTTAACTTTCATGGCTTCTTCCTTATCGCGAGCCTCTGACCAAATATTGATATCCTTTTGAGTTGCCTTTCGATATATTTTAAAAATCTCTTCGGCTTCTTCGGCAATGTTTTTACGTTTCATTTGCACTTTTACAAGTTCTCCAGTAAGCGTAACCATACCAATGTCATGGCCAGATTGTGCTTGCGTGGCAACAACGTTTCCAATGCTAAGCGATACGTTTTCAAGGTTTTTATAGTACTGCTTTCTTCCGTTTTTAAAACGCACCTCAACCCAATTAAAAGGTGTTTCACCATTAGGTAATGACATATTTGAAAGCCAATCGAAAACCGTTAGTTTATTGCAGCTGTCTGTGCCACATGTTCCATTATTTTTGCAGCCTTTTGGTTGGCCATCTTTACCAGTTGTACAACTTTCACAAGCCATATGCTTTTATATATTGAATTCGTTAATAATAAGATTATTACGAATGGAAGTTCATAATTATTTTCGAATGTAAAGATATGATTATTCTAAAGACTTAAAAATATGGTTTAATAGAATTCCTTCTCAAATTTAAAAATACTATCAACCTTTTGGCCTTAACACATTAAAAAAGTTTCGTAGATCTTTTTTATATGGCAAGTTGTCGGCTCGTCCTTTTTTAAAAATGTCATTGCTGTTGCCTTGGTCTTTCCGAAGTTTCTTTTGTTCCTCGTAAGGGAATTGATTAATTTCTTTGCAATTTGTAGAACAACAATTATCCATTTCCTCTTTACATGCATCACATTGAATAAAGAGTAAGTGACATGCTTCGTTAGCACAATTAGTATGAACATCGAAAGGATCTCCGCATTGATGGCAATGCGCTATAACGTCATCGCTAATACGCTCTGCACGCCGTTCATCGAACACAAAATTTTGTCCTAAAAACTTATTTTCTAAATCCTGTTCTTTTACCTGTCTGCTATATTCAATAATCCCGCCTTCCAGCTGATAGACATTTTTAAAGCCCTTGTGTTTAAAATAGGCGCTCGCTTTTTCACAGCGAATTCCTCCGGTGCAATACATAACGAGGTTTTTATCTTCTTTGTGGTCTTTTAAATCTTCTTCAATAATATCAAGAGAATCTCT
Organism: uncultured Flavobacteriaceae bacterium; assembly: GCA_964195015.1. Taxonomy (GTDB): domain Bacteria; phylum Bacteroidota; class Bacteroidia; order Flavobacteriales; family Flavobacteriaceae; genus CAXMOQ01. Next base: position 34,658 of record CAXMOQ010000011.1, read on the forward strand.
GAAAGTATCGACATCTGGTGTAATGGCGTTTTTAAAATGCCCTATTTCACTTTCGTAATGATTTCGCATATCGACAAGCACCGTTTTCTTATCCTCAATAATGTCATTGAATTTTTGGGCCTCAAGATGAATACCTTTATTAGTCACATCAAAAGTATCATCATTTAAACCATCGGCAACAATCTTATCACGAACTTTAACTTTAAGTTTTAAAAATGATTTGTTGTCTTGTTCAATGGCTATATTCAATCGAATATCTTTTAAAAATGAAATGCTGTCAAGACGCATTTTAAATTCATTAAAGCGATCGGCAGGAAGTGATAATTGCCCGTTTACGCCTTCGTGTGCTACATAAATTCTGCCCAGAACGTCTAATGCATTCCAAGTGATAAACAAATGATCTCTAAAAATTTGCGGATTGCCAATTTTGGCATATTGATAAAAAGAAAGTGTTAATCGGTTTGTGCCTGCTTGATCGATTAATTCTGCTCTTTCTTTTGCGCTTAATTTATTGTACAGTTGCATGCTATACTAATGTTTTAAGGTTAAAGAATATTTTGCGTAAAGGTACTATTTTGAAAAGAGCTCACAAATGAATACATAAAATAGGCGTTTCGATAGTGCAAAATGCCTAAAAATCATTTCCTTTAAAAGTAAGATTTACAAGCTTATTTTAAAACAAAGCTTATTTCATAGCAATATATTTCCCACTTTAATTAGTAGATGTAAAAAAAGGGGAAAGGTTGCGTTATAATATTGTATTGTTCCAAATGATGTATTACTTTAGCGACACTTTCACGAGATAAAAATTATATAAATGAGTAACGAAAAAGAAGCAAAATTAAAAGCATTAAAGCTTACCCTAGATAAATTAGACAAGGCCTACGGAAAAGGCACGGTGATGAAAATGAGTGATGCCGCCGTAGATGATATTGAAGCCATTTCATCTGGCTCTTTAGGATTAGATATCGCACTCGGCGTTGGAGGATATCCACGAGGACGTGTGACTGAAATTTATGGTCCTGAATCCTCTGGGAAAACAACATTAACATTACACGCCATTGCAGAAGCTCAAAAAGCAGGTGGTATTGCCGCTTTTATTGATGCAGAGCACGCATTTGATAGATTCTACGCCGAAAAATTGGGAGTTGATATTGATAACTTGATTATCTCTCAACCTGACAATGGAGAGCAAGCACTTGAAATCACAGACAATTTAATCCGTTCTGGCGCTATTGATATTGTTGTTATAGACTCTGTTGCTGCACTGACGCCTAAAAGTGAAATTGAAGGAGAAATGGGAGATTCT
>CAXMOQ010000012.1:0-35938 GCA_964195015.1 uncultured Flavobacteriaceae bacterium
CAATTTCACATTCCAAAAGACAAAGACGGAAATGAATTAATATACCTCTGCGGAAACTCGCTTGGTCTACAACCAAAATCCACAAAATCATATATTAATCAGGAACTTGAAGATTGGGCTAATTTGGGCGTCGAAGGGCATTTAGAAGCTAAAAATCCTTGGTTGCCATATCATGAGTTTCTAACCGAAAGCATGGCAAATCTTGTTGGCGCCAAACCTATTGAAGTGGTTACTATGAACACGTTAACGGCTAACCTTCATTTTATGATGGTGTCGTTTTACCAACCTACTAAAAAGCGTTATAAAATCGTGATTGAAGCTGATGCGTTTCCATCAGATAAGTACGCGGTAGAATCACAACTACGCCATCATGGATTTGATGATAAAGAAGGACTCGTTCTTTGGAAAGCTCGTGAAGGAGAAGAATTAGTGCGTTATGAAGATTTAGAGACTATTCTAGAAACACAAGGCAACGAGATTGCCTTGTTAATGATTGGTGGTGTTAACTATTATACAGGACAGTTTTTCAACTTGAAGCGCATCACGGAATTAGGCCATAAACATGGCTGTGTTGTTGGGTTTGACTGTGCTCATGGCGCTGGAAATGTTGAGCTTAACTTACATGATTCTGGAGCCGATTTTGTCATTTGGTGTACTTATAAATACATGAATTCCGGACCGGGAAGTTTAGCGGGTTGCTTTGTACACGAACGTCATGCCCATAATAAAAATCTCAACCGTTTTACAGGTTGGTGGAGCCACAACAAACAAACGCGTTTTAATATGCGACACGAGTTTGATGTACTTCCAGGCGCCGAAGGTTGGCAATTAAGTAACCCTCCTATTCTGTCCATGGCAGCGATAAAAGCCTCACTAGATATATTTAATGAAGTTGGAATCAAAAAACTCACTGAAAAATCTAAAAGACTTACAGGTTATTTCGAGTTTCTATTAAAAAATTTAGGAGAAGACGCCATTAGAATTATCACACCAGAAAACCCTAATGAACGTGGTTGCCAACTTTCCATTCAAGTGAGAAAAGCTGATAAAAGTTTACACGATAAATTAACGAATGCTGGCGTAATTAGTGATTGGCGGGAACCAGACGTGATTCGTTGTGCACCTGTACCATTATATAATTCGTATGAAGAAGTTTTTAGAATGGTAGAAAAATTGAAAGAAATATTGAATGACTAGTAAAGAAAACATACTCATTATAGGTGCAGGACTTTGTGGAAGTTTACTTGCATTACGTCTTGCTCAACGCGGCTATACGGTTCATGTTTATGAAAGCAGACCCGATTTGAGAGCGACCGATATTTCTGCTGGCAAATCTATAAATCTAGCCTTATCGGATAGAGGTTTTAAGGCCTTGCGTTTAGCAGGTGTTGAGAGTAAAGCTCGAGAAATTTGTATTCCAATGCGAGGACGATTAATTCATGATGTAGAAGGCAACACATTTGCTTCCAATTATTCGGGGCGCGAAGGAGAATATATAAACTCAATTTCAAGAGGTGATTTAAATGGATTGCTACTTACTGAAGCCGATTCCCATGATAATTTAACCATTCATTTTAATAATGAATGTGCAGCTGTAGATATTGAAAACAATGTAGTTTCTTTTTATAATCATATATCAAAAGAAAGTTTTAAAGTAAAGGCCGATATTATTTTTGGTACCGATGGCGCAGGTTCAGAATTGCGCAAAAGCTATTATTTAGAACGCAAATTTTTATTTAGCTACTCACAAAACTTCTTAACACATGGTTATAAAGAATTAGAAATACCGGCTTCTAAAGATGGCACACATTTAATCAGTAAAGATTATTTACATATTTGGCCCAGAGGTGAATATATGCTTATTGCGCTTCCAAATTTAGATGGAAGTTTTACCGTCACCTTATTTTTAGGACATGATGAAGGGAAATACAATTTCAAGGATTTATCTTCCGAAGAAAAAATAAAGGACTTTTTCAAAGAACAATTTCCAGACGCTTTAGCTTTAATTCCAAATATAGCAGATGAATTTGCCAACAACCCAACAGGAGCACTTGGCACAGTAAAATGTTCACCCTGGTATTATAAAAACAAAACATTAATTATGGGAGATGCTGCACATGCCGTAGTGCCTTTTTATGGTCAAGGCATGAATGCCTCTTTTGAAGATGTTACGGTTTTAGACGGTATTATAGATAAGCACGAAGACGATTGGGAAACCATTTTTAAAACATATCAAAAAGCTCGAAAATCAGATGCCGATGCTATTGGCGAATTGGCAGAAGAAAATTATTACGAAATGAGGGATCATGTAGCCAATCCTATTTTCAAGGAAAAGCGTAAATTAGAAATGGCTTTGGAACAACATTTCCCTCATGCGTATTTTTCAAAATATTCAATGGTAACGTTTAATGAAGACATAGGATATCACGAAGCTATGACGAGAGGAAGAGCACAGGATAAAGCAATTTTAAACATGATTGCTGATGGTGTGTTAGGTTTAAACAGTGATTTAAAATCTATTTTAGGAAGAGTAAAACAAGAAACCGAAGCTATTCTCGAAGACGATAGAATTGCTGGATTAAAATAAAAACTATGAGCGAAAAAAAAGTAACACCAAGAGGCGCTTATCCACACACCAAACGTGTTGGTGATTTTATATTTGTATCGGGAACAAGTTCACGCCGTCCAGACAATACTATTGCAGGTGTTGATATTATTGACGCCATGGGCACTAAACGCTTGAATATTGAAACGCAAACGCGTGAAGTCTTAAAAAACATCAATGGGAATTTGCAAAAAGTTGGAGCGTCTTTAAAAGATGTGATAGATGTTACTACATTTTTAGTTAACATGAACGATTTTGCAGGTTACAACAAAGCGTATGCTGAATTCTTTGATAAAGAAACTGGGCCAACTCGAACCACTGTTGCGGTACACCAATTACCTCATCCTGATTTGGTTGTTGAAATTAAGGTGATGGCGTATAAGAAGCAATAATGAAAATTAAAAATTACATAAACGGTCAATTTCACAATCCTATCAATGATGAGTGGATAGACAACTATAATCCTTCAACTGGAGAAGTCTACGGGCAAATACCAAACTCTTCAATCGAAGATGTAGAGAATGCATATATCGCCGCAAAGTCTGCTTTTCCGAGTTGGTCACAAACCACTTTAGAAGAACGTAGTCGCATCCTTATTAAGATTTCAGAATTGCTTGAAGCCAACTTACAACGTTTTGCAGAAGCCGAAAGTAAAGACAATGGCAAACCCATAAGTTTAGCAAAAGCAGTCGATATCCCAAGAGCCGCAAGTAACTTCCGCTTTTTTGGAAATGCCATAACGCAGTTCGCCAGTGAAAGTCACGAAAGTATAGGTCAAGATGCTATAAATTATACCTTACGACAACCCATTGGTGTTGTAGGTTGTATTTCGCCTTGGAACCTTCCTCTCTATTTATTTACCTGGAAAATTGCTCCTGCTATTGCTGCAGGAAATTGTGTAGTTGCAAAACCTAGTGAAGTCACACCAATGACGGCTTATTTATTAGGCGAAATTTGTAATGAAGCAGGTTTACCAAAAGGAGTTTTAAATATAGTTCACGGATTGGGAACCTCAACAGGGCAAGCCATTGTAGAACATCCAGATATTAAAGCCATTTCGTTTACCGGAGGAACAGCAACGGGAGCGCATATTGCTAAAGTGGCTGCACCAATGTTTAAAAAATTGTCATTAGAACTTGGTGGTAAAAATCCGAATATCATTTTTGCAGATTGCGATTATGATGATATGTTGGAAACAACAGTGCGTTCATCATTCGCCAATCAAGGGCAAATTTGTTTATGCGGCAGCCGTATATTTGTTGAAACCTCTATCTATGAAAAATTTAAAACTGATTTTGTTGAGAAAGTAAAACAGCTCAAAGTTGGTCATCCTTCTGAAGCATCAACCAATATTGGTGCTTTAGTCTCAAAACCTCATCTAGAAAAAGTGATGCAGCATATTGATATTGCAAAAGAGGAAAAAGGAGCAGTCCTTTGTGGTGGAAATAAAGTCACTATTAAAGGTTATGAAAACGGTTACTATTTAGAACCAACGATTATTGAAGTATATAGTGATGAATGCCGCGTGAATCAAGAAGAAATATTTGGTCCCGTGGTAACTATAATGCCTTTTAATGAGGAAGATGAAGTAATACAAATGGCGAACAAAGTAAAATATGGTTTATCGGCAATCTTATGGACGAATAATCTAAAACGCACGATGCGAATGAGCAATCAATTACAAGCAGGCATTGTTTGGGTAAATACGTGGATGATGCGCGATTTGCGTACACCTTTTGGAGGTGTAAAAGCTTCAGGTGTTGGTCGTGAAGGAGGTTTTGAAGCACTGCGTTTTTTTACCGAAGCGAAGAATGTGTGTATAAAGTACTGACAGCTTGCTGTCATACTGAACTTGATTCAGCATCTCATCAAATATTAAATTAACATTAAAAAAATTCCCATTTTCGTGGGAAATATTATGAATCTAAACTTAAACAATAAAAACGCATTGGTGTGTGGAAGCACAGCCGGCATAGGAAAAGCAACTGCAATGGCTCTTGCCGCCGAAGGTGTAAACATTACATTAGTGGCACGAAACGAAGACAAGCTAAGACAAGTTTTGGCCGAGCTGCCTTCGCATAGAAACCATAGTTATATCGTCGCAGACTTTTCTAATCCTAAAGAGTTAAAGGAAAAAGTATCAGACTTTGTTTCAAAACATCATGGATTTCATATCCTCATTAACAATACAGGAGGCCCGCGAAGTGGCGCCATACTAACAGCAACATTAGAAGAATTTGAAAACACGTTTACACAGCATTTAAAATGTAATCACGTGTTGGCACAGGCCACAGTTCCATTTATGAAAGCCGAAGGTTTTGGTAGAATTATTAACGTAATTTCAACTTCCGTTAAAGAACCTATTGAAGGCCTTGGCGTAAGCAATACAATTAGAAATGCGGTAGGTAATTGGAGTAAAACTTTATCTATTGAAGTTGGATCTTTTGGAATAACCGTAAATAATGTGCTTCCTGGTTTTACAGATACAGAACGATTAAACGAAATTATAAATGTTAAAGCGCAAAAAGCTAGAACAAGCTTTGAAGAGATGTCCGAGATAATGAAAAATTATGCGCCTGCAAAACGCTTTGCCCAACCAGAAGAAACAGCAAATGCTATTGTCTTTTTAGCAAGTGAGGCCGCAAGCTATATTAATGGAATTAATCTTCCCGTTGATGGTGGAAGAACAAAATCTTTGTAACTTTATAACAAATAAACCAATTGTCATTCCGTACTTGATGCGGAATCCAGAAAACACTAATAAAATCCTGAATCAAGTTTAGGATGACAAAAAGTCAAAGTCATGAGCAATTTAGTTTCTCCTTTAAATTTTAAAGCTTGGATTGAAGAAAACAGGCATTTATTAAAACCTCCCGTTGGGAATAAATGCGTTTGGAAGGATGGCGATTTTATCGTTATGGTTGTTGGTGGCCCAAACAATAGAAAGGATTATCATTATAACGAAACACCTGAATTTTTCTATCAAATTGAAGGCGATATCGTATTAAAAATCATAGATAACGGGACACCAAAAGACGTCCACATTAAGGAAGGTGATATTTATTTATTACCGCCTAAAGTACCGCATTCTCCACAAAGAGGCTCAAATACTGTGGGTTTGGTAATTGAATACAAACGTCCGGAAGGTATGCGCGATGCACTCCTTTGGTTCTGCGAAAATTGTGTTACAAAATTATACGAAGAAGATTTTACTGTGAAAAACATTGAAACGGATATGCCGGGAATTTTCGATAAATATTATGGAGATGAAAACAAACGAAGCTGCCCGAATTGTGGTGCGGTGATGCAGCCACCTGAAAAGGTACGGATAGATTAAGAAGCGTCATTATGAAGGAGTCCCGATAACTATCGGGACAACTGAAGTAATCTTTTGATTAGAAACTCGAGCCTTACTTAAAACCATTAATAGACAGATTGCTTCGTTGTACCACAATGACAACTTAAATTAATTAATATAAAAGAGATCCCTGCCTTTTCAGGGAATGAATATGAAACGTAAACTACGCATAAACGGCCACTCACATTTATTACCCTATCCAGAGGAAATTCCGCAATTCATGAAGGATAAAGAGATTTTTTGGGTAGATGAAGATCGTAAATTCATGCTTCAAAAGGATTGGAGTCGTCCGGTTACAGACTCTAGTTTCTTTTTAGATGAAAAATTAGCATGGATGGAACGTTTCAAGATCGATCATGCTGTTGTACTAAATTTATCGCAATTGTATGGTAATGGTTTGCGTCTTGAAGAAATGAAGCAAGCTTTACGTTTTCAAAACGATTTTAATGCCAAAGTACAACGTGATAATCCAAGTAAATTTACCTGTGGTTTCGTTGTACATCCTGGGTTTGTGCGTGGTGCATGCTGGGAAATTGAGCGTTGTGTTGAAGAATTAGGTATGCAACTTTTATGTTTGCCAACACATTATATGGATACCATTGGCACCTGGCGCTGTATTTTTGATGAAGAAAACGAGCCTATTTTTGAACTGGCAAGTAAACACAATTTAGCTGTAGAAGTGCATCCTTATGATGGTGAAAAATTCATTAAACTGGAAAATACATCTTGGCGCTTTCATTTAATTTGGATGCTGGCGCAATGTGCCGATGCTTATCATTTTTTGACCTTAAATGGCTATCAAGAAAAATTTCCCAACATGAGAACCTGCTTTGCTCATGGCGGACAATTAGCTCAAATAAACCTTGGGCGACGGATTCAAGGGTTCGATGGTAGACCAGATTTATTTGAAGGGCAGCATCATCCCAGAAAAGCCGTTGGTCATAAAAATATTTTCTTCGATACCTTGGTTCACGATACGGGTTCTCTTAAACTTCTGGTAGAAAATCAAGGCTCAAAACAAGTGCTTATGGGATTAGACGATCCTTATCCCTTAGGCGAAATGGAAAGCGCAAAACAATCGTCATATCCCGGGAAAATATTAGATTTAGCCATGGAGCGCAACATTATTACCCAAAGTGATTATGACGCCATTTGGGAAGATAATGTGATACAATGGTTGTGTGGAGATGATGAAGCGGTTAAAGAAAAGTTAGTGAAAAGAATACTGTCTTAAACTTATGTCATTTCGAACGAACGTGAGAAATCTCACTAATAACTTAAACTGTGAGACCTTTCGACTGCGCTCAAGGTGACAAATAATTATAATTAAAAAATGCACTTTATTCCTGAAGAATTAGACGACTACATTGTAAAGCATTCTGAAAATGAGCCCCAATTATTGCAACGGCTTAACCGGGAAACCTATCAGAAAATATTACAACCGCGTATGTTAAGTGGTCATTATCAAGGGAGAATCTTGAGCCTGATTTCTAAATTGGTAAATCCTAAAAACATATTGGAGATTGGGACTTACACGGGTTATTCGGCTTTGTGTTTAGCTGAGGGCATGCAAGATTCAGGCGAGTTACATACCATAGATCTTAATGAAGAACTGCATGATTTTCAGCGAAAATATTTCGACAAATCTGGTTATGGAACGCAAATCATTCAGCATACGGGAAATGCTTTGGATATTATTCCGCAATTAGATAAAATCTTCGACCTTATTTTTATTGACGCCGATAAGGAAAACTATTCCAATTACTTTCATTGTGTGATTGATAAATTAAATTCTGGAGGTATTATTTTATCCGACAATGTACTTTGGAGTGGGAAAGTAATCGAACCTGTAAAAGCTGATGACACCTCTACAAAAGCACTTATCGTCTATAATAAACTTTTAAAAAAAGACCAAAGGATTGAAACCGTGCTATTACCTATTCGTGATGGTTTGGCTATAAGTAGGAAGAAGTGATTTTTAGAATTTACGCCTTACCGAACCTGTAAAGTCTTCTAAATCGTCTTTAACTTTTTTAAGTTCTTCATTAACATCTTTTGTGATACTGGTATCAATGCCATGACTATCGGAACTCTTCGTAATTTCCTGCTTGATATCGTTGGTGGCATCTTTAAGGGTTCGCATGCCTTTTCCTAATCCACGAGCAATCTCTGGTATTTTATCGGCACCAAAAACCATAACGACAATAAATAGTATAAAAACTATTTCTCCGCCACTAATAAATAAGAAGGTTGCTTGTTGTATCACATTGCAAATATAGTGAGTTATTTTATCAGAATAAAAAGAGGATGTCTAAAAAATTAGTTTTTCTGTCTGTTCGAGCGCAGTCGAGAACTTTACACTGCTAATATTCATTAGGTTTCGACTGCGCTCAACCTGACAAAATAAGTTGTTCTCTACTTTTTAGACGACCTCTTTCTGAAAATAATTATTTTCTAATTATTGCTCTTAAACTGATCAAATTTACTTTGTTTGATTTGTTTTGGCCAAGCGTTATTAGAAGTATTTACATCAGCTGTTTCCAAATTTGGATCAACTGTAATAGATACTATTTCTTTGTCGGATGCCATAGCTTTACTAACTTCATTATCGTTATGTCTCCATATTTGAGCAGGATAGGTTTCCATTTTGGTTGTGCCATCGGCATAAGTATATTCTACAATAATTGGCATCACTAAACCGCCTGGTTTTTCAAACGTTACATTATAAAAATACTTTGGCGTCTTTATGTTTTTACGTTCTTCTTCAGTGAAATTATCCATCAAATACTCCTTGAGCGTTGGTGTATTATCTAAAACCTCACCTTCTAACATGCCTTCATTAAACTCCTCACTACCTTCTTCAACCATATATACTAAAGGTGGTAAATCACTTAACTCACGTCCTCTTTCTTTTGCAAGATCTTTTATAAATTTATTTGGTTTAGAAGAAACATGATATTTTTTAACTTCTTTTAATCCTATATCTACATAATCGGTAGTATAAAACCAACCTCTCCAATACCAATCTAAATCAAAAGCAGAGGCATCTTCCATTGTTCTAAAGAAATCTTCTGGTGTTGGGTGCTTAAACATCCAGCGATGTGCATATTCTCTAAGCGCGTAATCAAATAACTCATGACCCATAACGGTTTCTCTTAAAATATTTAATGCCGTTGCTGGTTTTCCATAAGCATTAGGGCCAAATTGGTAAACATTAAGCCCTTTACTCATAATAGGCGCAATATAATCTTGGTCGCCACCCATGTAAGGCACGATCATTGCAGCTGGACCACGATCGGAAGGAAATGCTTTGTGTTGCGGAGATAATGCTGCCGGATACCACTCTCCAAAATCTTGCTCGGCAACATATTGTACAAAGGTGTTTAAGCCTTCGTCCATCCAGGTCCATTGGCGTTCGTCACTATTAATAATCATAGGGAAAAAGTTATGTCCAACTTCGTGAATTATCACACCCATCATGCCATATTTTACTTTATCACTATAAGTACCATCTTCATTAGGGCGGCCATGATTCCAACAAATCATTGGGTATTCCATACCTTGATTTTTTGCATGTACCGAAATAGCTTTATGATATGGATAATCGAAAGTCATTCTTGAATAGGACTTTAAGGTACTCGCTACAGCTTTTGTAGACCATTCTTCCCAAAGTGGATTACCTTCTTTTGGATACAAGGACACAGCCATAACATCTTTATTTCCGATCTTAACAGCCATCATATCCCAAACGAATCTTCTTGAGGTTGCAAACCCAAAATCTCGCACATTCTCGGCATATAATTTCCATGTTTTTTTCTCTTGTGAAAATCCCTTTTCGGCAGCTTCAGCTTCAGCTTGTGTTACAATCACAACAGGCTCGTCATACGATTTTTTTGCTTGTTCGTACCGTTCCATCATGGTTTTAGTGAACACCTCTTTTCGGTTCATCAACCTACCAGTTCCATCAAGAATATGATCAGAAGGCACTGTAATATTTACTTCAAAGTTTCCAAATGTTAAGGCGAACTCATCACGACCCCAAAATTGAGAATTTTGCCACCCTTCGATATCGCTATAAACTGCCATTCTAGGGTGGAATTGGGCAATAATATAAGCTCTGTTTCCATCTTCCGGGAAATACTCGTAGCCTGAACGTCCTCTACCATCAACATGATCATTGATATTGTACCACCATTTTATTGAGAATGAAAACTTATGACCCGTTTTCATTGCTTTAGGCAATTCCACCCGCATCATGGTTCTATTAATCATGTGTTTTAAAGGATTCCCGTTAACATCTTTAACTTCCTGTATATTAAATCCGCCATCAAAGCGTTCTTTCATATATTCTGAAACAAATCCTGATGGTTGAAAAACTGGAGCAACACCAGTACCTTCTATTAAGGGTGTTTTGGAGTCTTTAGCTCTCATATTTTGGTCTAACTGAACCCAAAGATATTTTAATTCGTCTGGTGAATTGTTGGTATAGGTGATGGTTTCAAATCCTGATAATTTTGCATTTACATCATCAATTTCAACATCCATTTTATAATCGGCTTGCTGCTGATAATATGCATATCCAGGTGCACCGGATGCAGACCTGTACTCATTAGGCGTTGCAAACTCGTCATACAGTTGTTTGAATTTGTTTGTGTTTGTATGCCCTGGTTTGCGTTCTAGTTGTTCTTGGTCTTGTGCAAAAGCACTAGCCGAAATAAACACAACAGAAAAGAAAAAATACTTTAGTGTTTTCATTGTTAATTTTAGTTAAAAAATAGGGTCGAAAATAGCTAATTTTAGTAGTGCAATAAAGGTTTTAGTTAAAGTTTAACAAACCTTTATCATTTTGCGGAATAAGGATAAAACTTTTTTGTTTTGAATTTATGTTTGTTCTTACAATGTTTTGTTGTTCTTGATTAATATCGAACAAAACCTTATTCGTGATTTCTAGTGTGTTTATCTCCATGATATTTTGTACTTCCAAGTAACAGTACATAATATCATTTTCGTATTCTTTACCTATAAAAAGGACTTCGGCATCTGCTCCATTTATCTTTAACTTTATCTTTTCCTTCAAATACCTTTCTATATAAATATTTACTTTTTCCGATTCATCTTTACCTGCAAGCGTAACGGTTTCGTCATAGCGCTGTTGGATTAAATCTTCGAAATCATCTATAAAAATTCTTGACGTAATTTGTACGGATTGCTTTTCCTTTATATAATCAATTTGTGTGACGCTTACATAGAATTTATGCGCTGTAGTGAATGCCAATAATGGCAGAGCAAAAGCTATAAAAAATAGTTTAAAGACTTTCATTAAGGAAATTTAGTTTGTAAATGTACTTATTTAGAAGATTCAAAAAACAAACCAAAGTAATATATTCTGTAGTTTAAGATTTTAAAAATAGTTTGCTTTGGGCAATTAAAAATTCAATAAGCTGCATTTGATTACCTTCTACTAAAAGTTCCTGTTCTAACCCGTTATTTTCAACAAAAACAATAAACGCTTCTACCTTATCTATTGGAATTTTAAAATTATTGCTGATAAATACATTTCCATATATATCTGTCAAACTTCTTTTAGAGGTTTCTTCAGACTCATCTTTGCTTTTGGTTCTATTATTTTTTGATTTAAATAGTGGGTTTAATAAAATCCCTACAAGTCCAATAATATCAGCACCATACTGCAGCTCGCCATTATACATTAAAGGATTATCTACTTTACTATACTGATCATCACCAAATTCGTAGGCACCTATATCTCTAATTCCAAAATAAATAGCGTCCATATCGGGATTAAACATTTTCACTTTATCAAGATCATCGGCTAAATTTCCAGTAAGTCTATAAGGTAGGATCACAACTTCATCAAGCTTGTTAATGCGCTCGAATAAATATACTGTAAGCTGCTTTGATTTTAAAATGATATCGTCAATTTTAAGAGAGAAGGGAACAAATTGTAATGCCGATATTTCAATATTATCATTTAAGCCAACTTTTATTTTAAATTCTCCATTTTCGTCTGTAATAGTTCCTTTATTGGTTGATGTATTATAAACTGTTACACCTTCAACATCATTAACATTAACAATAATTCTCCCATTAACCTCAACACGTTTTAACTCTTGAGATGCGGCAAACATGGAAGTAAATAATAACACGAAAAGGAGTAATGATCTTTGCATATAATTGGTTTAATATTGTAAAGTAACCGTATGAAATCTTAATTTTAATCCAAAATTCTATAATCTTTTGTTAAAACCTAGGATTACTTAAATTTACAAAATGAAACTGACATAATTGTTATCACATGAAAAACATTATTATTGCAAGCACTTCTACTGTTCACGGAAGTGATTATTTAGGCTATATTTTAGATGACTTAAACCTGTTTTTTAAGGATGCCCAAGAGATCTTATTTATTCCTTATGCAAGACCAGGAGGCATGACTCATGATGAATATACTTTAAAAATAAAGCTGGCCTTTTCAAAAATTGATAAAACTGTAAAAGGAATTCATGAGTTTGAAAATCCAGTCTATGCTATTAAAAATGCACAAGCAATTTTTACCGTTGGCGGGAATACCTTTGTATTATTAAATGAATTATATAAACATAATGTAATGGGTGTTTTAAAAGAAACCGTTGCTAATGGCACACCTTATTTAGGAACAAGTGCAGGCAGTAATATTTGTGGTTTAACCATGCATACAACCAATGATATGCCTATTGTGTATCCACCAACTTATAAAACCTTGGGATTTGTCCCGTTTAATATTAATCCGCATTATTTAGACCCAGACACTTCTAGTAAACATATGGGAGAAACCCGAGAGACACGCATTAAAGAATTTCACAAGTTTAATACGCAACCTGTTATTGGTTTACGAGAAGGTAGTTGGTTGCACGTAAATGGAGACTCCATACTATTAAAAGGAACATTAACAGCACGAATATTTAAACATAATCAAGAACCTTATGAAGTTAATCCAGATGCAGAATTAAACACCTTAAATTAAAGACTCTTAAAAAAATGATAGCCTAAAATATCAAACCCTTCATTGTAATAAAATTTATGGGAAGGATAGTTTTGTACGTAGGTATTAAGTTCAACAGCTTCGTAACCTTTATCTTTAACATACTCATAAATCCATTTAAAAAATTGCTTTCCTAATCCTTTACTTCTGTAATCATCATCAATATATACGTGATCTACCTCAACGCTTTTTCCTGAATAATGCCGTGTGCAATACCACAATCCAGAAATTCCAATGAGTTTATTCTCTTCAAAAATACCAGCACACTCATAATTTTGGGTAATCATTTCGGCAAAACGTTGCTTTAAAACAATATCAGAAAATGTATGAGGTGTTAACTTTTGTACCAAAGGGACTATAGTGTTGATTTCCTCTTTATCAATAATTTTAAATATAAATGGCATTCGTAAAATATTAGCGTTTCATATACGCAAATTACAACAAAAATGATTTTTAATAAAGATAGTATCCATACTTTTAGATGACTAAGGTCAACTATCTATTTTGAATTCGTTGCTACACAACTTTTCAAATAGACTTTCAATAATAAAAAAAGCCTTGCAACGCAAGGCTTTTAACTAACTACTCAACAACTCGTTAAAAGAAAATTACTTTTTAGTCAACGTGTTTTCTATAATAGATTTAGTGTCTTTAGCATTGGACAATTCTGCATATTTTAATGCCGTAAGTCCTTTATCTGATTTTGTTTTTAATTTCGCTCCATGTTTTATTAAGAGTTCTAGTATTTCTGTTCTGTTAAATTTTGCAGCATACATAGCTGGTGTCATACCGTTAGATTTTTGGTTAACGTCTTCGCCAAGGCTAATAAGTTTTTTTACCGTGTCAAAATCACCTCTAGCAATAGAAACACAAAAAGCGTTAACTTTTACAGCTGTTACAACAGTAGTTGTATTGTCATTGGAAATTACAGATTTTGCATTTACAGTCGCAATAGAGAAACATAATGCAATGGCAGAAATAATAATTGTTTTTTTCATGATGAAAGATTTTAATTGATTAATGATCGTTTTTTGATATACTAAAGAGACGACCATAATTTCAATCTGTTACATAAAAAAACAATTATAACACTTTTTTAACTTTAAATTAACATATTTTACATTTCTCATTTATTGAAAATGACCACTTGAATTGAGTGAAAATAAATCTGATTATTTTTTATCTTAAGCATTAATAATTCTCCATGTCCTTTTTATCTTCTTAAACTTCTTTATCTTTGAAGCAGATTGAAACGTTATAAAAATGAATAAAAAAGTCATCTTAATGATTCTTGATGGTTGGGGCAAATCTCCTGATCCAAAAGTATCGGCAATCGATAACGCCAATACCCCATTTATCGATTCACTCTATACTAAATATCCACATGCAACTTTAAGAACAGATGGCTTACATGTTGGTTTACCAGAAGGACAAATGGGCAATAGTGAAGTTGGACACATGAATCTTGGAGCAGGTCGTATCGTATACCAAGATTTAGTAAAAATAAATCTTGCCGTGAAGAACAAAACGCTTCCTAACGAGACTGTTTTGGTTGATGCGTTTAACTACGCCAAAAACAATAACAAGAATGTACATTTTTTAGGATTGGTGAGTGATGGCGGTGTTCACTCCCATATTAACCACTTGTTGGGATTATTAGATGCTACCAACGATTTTGGGCTAACCAATACTTTTGTACATGCCTTTACCGATGGACGTGATGTAGATCCAAAATCTGGATATGGATTTATTACAGAATTAGAAGAACATCTGGAAAAAACCAATGGGAAATTGGCATCTGTTACAGGTCGCTATTATGCCATGGATAGAGATAAACGTTGGGAACGTGTAAAATTAGCCTACGATGCTTTAGTGAATGGTATTGGCACACATTCAACCAACGCTCAAAGATCAATTCGTGAAAGTTATCAAGATGATATTACCGATGAGTTTATAAAACCCATCATTATGGTTGATAATAACAATAAGCCCATTACAACTATCAAAGATGACGATGTTGTCATCTTTTTTAATTTCCGTACAGACCGCGGTCGTCAACTTACGCAAGCATTGACACAACAAGATTTTCATGAGCAAAATATGCATAAACTCGATTTGCATTATGTAACCATGACTAATTATGACGAAACCTTTAAAAACATCCATGTTGTTTTCAATAAAGATAATTTAGAAAATACGTTGGGCGAAGTATTAGAAGCACATAACAAAACCCAAATCCGAATTGCTGAAACCGAGAAATATCCTCATGTTACCTTTTTCTTTTCTGGTGGACGTGAAGACGCCTTTAAAGACGAAACACGCATTTTAAGAAATTCACCTAAAGTGGCTACTTACGATTTACAACCAGAAATGAGTGCTTACGAATTGAGAGATGCTCTCATTCCAGAATTAAAAAAAGGAGACGTTGATTTCGTTTGCCTTAACTTCGCAAATGGCGATATGGTTGGTCATACAGGCGTCATGGAAGCGGCTATTAAAGCTTGCGAAGCTGTCGATGCGTGCGTAAAAGATGTTGTAACTACCGCTCTTGAAAATAATTATACTACCTTATTAATTGCAGATCATGGTAATTGCGAAACCATGATTAATCCAGATGGTTCACCAAACACTGCCCATACCACAAATCCCGTTCCTATTATATTAATCGATAATGACCTTACATCAATAAATGATGGCGTCCTTGGTGATTTGGCTCCTACCATTCTTAAGCTTATAGGTATTGAACAGCCTAAAGTCATGACGCGATATGCATTAATTTAAATATGGAACACTATATAATAAAAATTGTATTTTTATATTCTATTTTTTAAAACTGAATGAATTTAAACGACAAACTTATACTTGCTGTAGATTTTGATGGCACCATTGTGGAAGACGCTTATCCAAAAATAGGCAAACCTAAACTTTTTGCTTTCGAAACTTTAAAAAGATTACAGAGCGATGGGCATCGTCTTATTTTATGGACGTATAGAACTGATGTCAGACTTCAAGACGCTGTTGATTTTTGCAAAGAAAAAGGGCTCGAATTTTATGCTGTTAATAAAAGTTTCCCTGAAGAGCATTTTGACTATAGTAAGAGTCGAAAGATTCACGCCGATTTATTTATAGATGATCGAAATATTGGCGGTTTTATGGGTTGGGGAGAAATATACCAAATGCTTTCTAACCCAAAATACAACCTAAATACCATCAAGAAAAAGAAAGGATTATTCTCATTCTTCCGTTAAACTTTACCCTCTTATCAATTCAAAATATTCTTTGTCTATAGTTTCTCTATGATCTGGATGTGCAATGTTTATCAATGCTTTCACACGATCTTTTATGGTCTTTCCATATAAATTTGCAATCCCATATTCAGTAATAACATAATGTACATGAGCTCTGGTAGTTACAACACCTGCGCCCGGTTTTAAACAAGGTACAATGCGGCTAATCCCAGAACTTGTTATTGATGGCAAGGCAATAATGGCTTTTCCGCCTTCACTTAAAGATGCGCCACGAATATAATCCATTTGCCCGCCTACACCCGAATACATTTTAGTACCAATAGAATCTGCACAAACCTGTCCGGATAAATCGACTTCAATAGCCGAATTAATAGCTACCATTTTAGGGTTTTGCTTAATTATTGAAACATCGTTCACATAGTCGGACGCGCGCATTTCTATAAACGGATTATCATCTACATAATCATAAAGCCGTTTAGAACCCATTAAAAAAGTAGCCAATGCACGCCCAGGATTTATATTTTTATAGTTTCCGTTTATAACATCTTTTAAAATTAAATCGATCACACCATCCGAAAACATTTCTGTATGTAATCCTAAATCTTTATGATTCGTCAATCGCGATAAAACCGCATTTGGTATAGAACCTATGCCCATTTGCAGGGTACTTCTGTCTTCTATTAAACTAGCGACATAATTCCCAATCTTATCTTCTATTGCAGTAGGTTCTCCAAAACTATGTGTAGGTAAGGGTTGATCACATGCCACAAATAAATCTATTTCAGTATGGTGAATAATCCCATCGCCATGCGTTCTTGGCATTTGTGCATTAACTTGTGCAATAACAATTTTGGCGTTATCAATAGCTGCCAAAGTCGCTTCGACCGAAACCCCCAACGAGCAATATCCATGTTTATCTGGAACAGACACATGAATTAATGCCACATCCAATGGCAGGATATTGCGCTTAAAGAGCAAAGGCAATTCACTTAAAAATACCGGTGTATAAGAACCATTACCGACTTTTAGGGTATGTCGAACATTTTTACCAAGAAAAAAGGAATTGACATGAAAACTATCGCGTAACTCCGGATTTGCATATGGCGTTTCTCCTTCAACATGCAAATGACAAACTTCTACATTTCGCAATTCTTCATGGCGCTCGGTCATTGCATTCATTAATATTTGAGGTGCTGCAGCTGCTGCCTGAACATAAACTCTATCATTCGATTTAATTGTTTTTACGGCATCCTGTGCACTTACTACTTTATACATGATAATATTATTTATGGTACAAAATTATTGATAATCTATCTCTTAAAAACTGTCAAAAGTCATATAATTCAAAAAATCAATTCAATATTAATTTTAAGTATCTTTGCCAATATTTCACGAACATGATTATAGTAAAAACAAAAGAAGAAATTGAGTTAATGCGCGAAAGTGCATTCGTGGTATCAAAAACTTTAGGCGAAATAGCAAAAGCCGTTAAACCTGGTGTTACAACATTGGAATTGGATACCATTGCCGAATCCTGTATTCGCGATCAAGGTGCGATCCCAGGGTTTTTAGGCTTGTACGATTTTCCAAACACACTTTGTATGAGTCCTAATGCTCAAGTGGTTCATGGTATTCCAAACAATGTCCCTTTAGTTGAAGGTGATATTATCTCCATAGATTGTGGTGCTATTAAAAATGGTTTTTATGGTGACCATGCTTACACCTTTGCTGTTGGAGAAATTGCTCCCGAAACCGAAAAACTTCTTCAAGTTACTAAAGAATCTTTATATGTTGGCATTAGAGAGTTTAAAGCAGGGAATCGTGTTGGTGATGTTGGCTTTGCCATACAACAATATTGTGAATCTCATGGCTATGGTGTGGTTCGGGAATTGGTTGGTCATGGTTTAGGACGAAAAATGCACGAAGACCCGGAAATGCCAAATTATGGTCGCAGAGGTCACGGTAAAAAATTTATAGAAGGCATGGTTGTGGCTATTGAACCCATGATTAATCTTGGCACACACCGTATTAAACAACATAAAGATGGCTGGACCATTACAACTCTCGATAATAAACCAAGTGCGCATTTTGAACACGACGTTACTATTGTAAATGGCAAACCAGAACTCCTCTCGACCTTTGCCTATGTTTATGAGGCTTTAGGTATTGAAAGTGATGAAGAAAACGAATTTAGACAACACGCATTAGTATTATAATTATGTATCAAGATATTTCTAAAATAAAGCAGAGAGAACTTCTTCCAGGAATAAAAGGACGTTTTGTTCATACCGAAAACAATACCATTGGTTTTGTCGAACTAGAAGCTGGTGCCTTGTTACCGGAACATGCGCATCCCCATGAGCAAACGACTCTAGTGAATGAAGGGAAACTAGAATTAATCATTGATGGCAAAACAAATATTTTAGAACCTGGTATGGTAATCACTATTCCATCTAATATTTTACACAGTGCTAGAGCGATAACATCTTGTAAAGTGACTGATGTATTTTGCCCAGTTCGAGAAGATTATAAATAGTAAGCTTGAAAAAACTCTTTAAACTTATACTGAATATAGTTCCAAGACCTTTTTTAATCAGGTTAAGTTATACAGCACGTCCAATTTTAGCATTCTTTTTAAAAGGGAATACCTTTACAGATCCAATTGACGACAGGAGTTTCAGAACGTTTTTGCCCTATGGTTATGGTAAACAACGCCAAAACGCATTATCGCCTTCAACACTGTCATTAGAGCGCCATAGATTATTGTGGTTATATCTAAAAAATGAAACAGACTTTTTTAAAAGCCATCATAAAGTATTACATTTTGCTCCTGAACAAGCTTTTTACAAACGTTTCAAAAACTTGAAAAATCTGGATTATACCACAACCGATTTAAATTCACCTTTAGCCGATGTCAAGGCAGATATTTGTAATCTTCCGTTTAAAGACAACGAATATGACATCATTTTATGTAATCATGTGTTAGAGCATATCCCTGACGACACCAAAGCGATGCAGGAATTATATCGCGTTTTAAAACCCGGAGGGATTGGAATCTTTCAAGTTCCACAGGATTTGACTAGAGACGTAACTTTTGAAGATGATTCTATAACAGATAAAAAAGAACGCGCCAAAATCTTTGGACAGTACGATCATGTTCGTGTTTATGGTCGCGATTATTTTAATAAGCTTCGCAGTGTTGGTTTTAAGGTTGAAGAAGTTGATTATACTTCAACACTTTCAGAAGAAAACATTACAAAATATTGTTTGGCAAAAGGTGAAATCATTCCTGTGGCAACTAAATAATTTGTTATTCCTGACTTACTGAAATAAGTTCAGCATAAATCGTAGGAATGACAAGTTTAATCTTCTGGAAATCCATTAAATGAGAGCGTTTCAAATTCCTTGTCCTCATTCTCAAAAATCAAGAACACTTTTAATTCTAAATGGTTTTTTAAAAAGGTTTTTACCTTCTCGATTCCCATGGCCTTAAAAGCTGTTGCATAGGCATCAGCCGTCATACAATCTTTTGCAATGACCGAAATACTTAACAAATTCGTTTTACTCGGATAGCCTGTTTTTGGATCAATAATATGGGCATAGCGATTGCCTATATCATCAACTTTAAATTTTCTGTAGGTACCTGAAGTTGCCATAGCCTCGTTATGCAAACTAATTGCTTTTAAAATGGACTGTTCTCCATCAAAACGTGGCGTCTCAACACCAACTTTCCAATCACTTTCTTTTTCTATATTACGTCCTTTAGTTCGAATCTCTCCTCCTATTTCTACAAGATAATTATTGACATTTTGATTATCTAAAAATTCTGCCAGTACATCAACCGCATAACCCTTGGCAATGGCATTAAAATCTATAAATGTCCCTTTTGGTTTTATAATGTTGTTTTGAACTCTTTCAATTTTATCAAATCCCACGTACTGCAACAAACTATCGATCTTCAAACTATCTAGACCAACAACTTTACCTTCTGGCCCAAAATCCCAAGCATTGACCAAAACACCAATGGTGGGATCGAAAGCGCCTTCAGTGAACCTATGGGTTTCTTTAGATGCCTCAAAAACATTGATGAAATGATTATCTATAGTAGTGTTTTCATTTCTATTAAGTTTTGAAATATCTGAATTCGTTTGATAGGTAGACATAGATTTATTAATCACATAAAACAAACTATCGAATTGGGTCTCGAAATTGACTTCAGAATCATAAATAACCGAATATGTTGTTCCGAAAATGGCCCCTGAAAGTTTGGTGCTTTTTGATGCTTGTTTGCAGGAAATAGCTAAAAGCAATAAACCTAATATAGCTAATGGAAATGATTTTACTTTCAATCGTATTTTTTTTGTCTAAAGAAGCAAGAATCAAAACTATTCGCTCTTGGTTCGTTTATTTTGGTTCTAATTAAGATTCGTTTCAATGACTTGAATCCCGTTGTATTCCAACAAATATTCTTCATCTAAATACAACGGCAAATCTTCGCCATCTGGGTTTCCTAAACCAACACCTGCAAACAATACTTTAGCATCATTCTCATAAGCGTGCTTTTTAAAAGTCTCCATCCAAACAACATCGTAATTATGTGGATTAGCGGGCAATTTTACGGCTTTTATAATCACAAAAAAGCGTTGGTTATTTTTATCGACACACACAAATTGTGGATTTTTTTTAAGGGTACTGTTTACGTCCAAAAACTCAAAACCACGCTCTTCTAGCTCTTCACCAACAAAGTTCATGGCAAGATTATGAATTTCCTGTTCTGTAAGCGGCGTTTTCATAATACAAAAATAACATAAAATGAACTTGAATAAAATCTGTTTAACTTTAAAAGCACTAACTAGCTATCTTTTAATAGTCTATGATTAAATTCTTCCGTCCCATCAGTCAAACCCAGAATGTCATTCCGACAGAGCAAAGCGACGAGGAATCTCATGATGGGATTTCTCAATCGAAGCTTGGCTTCTCATTTCGAAATGACAAAGTTCTTAAGCTATGATTAAACTCTTTAGAAATATCCGCAAAAACCTTCTCAATGAAGGTAAGACCAGCAAGTATTTTAAATACACCATTGGACTATTTTGTTTTGTTCCGTTAGGAACAACATATGGGTAGAAATCAGAATTAAAACAAATCATCGTGCCTTTAGGTACGACATATAAAATAGATAATAATATGGCAAACACCTATACACAAATACATATCCAATCGGTTTTTGCCGTTCAAAATAGGCAAAGCTTAATTGCAAATCAATGGAAAGAGGAATTATATAAATACATCACCGGAATCATCCAGAACAACGATCATAAAGTCTTACGAATTAACGGAATGCCAGACCACATTCATATTCTATTTGGAATGCGACCTACACAATCCTTATCAGATTTGATGAAACAGGTAAAACAAGATTCATCAAAATGGATAAACACCAAAGGGTTTATTAACGGCAAATTTTCATGGCAAGCTGGTTATGGAGCGTTTTCGTATGCAAAATCGCAATTACCAAATGTGATTAATTATATTAAAAATCAAGAAGAACATCATAGAACAAAAACCTTTTCAGATGAATATTTACAGTTGTTACAAGAATTTAAAATTGATTTTGATGAACGATATGTTTTTAAACCAATACAATAATATATGCTGTACCTAAAGGAACAGAAAGCATTATCAACCATTACAAGCTACCAACATTTTGTCCCTAATGGGACAATAAAAGCCAAAAATCAAATGGCGATTATCGCTTAGCCTCCAAAGTCGTCAAATCTAATATTCTCATCGGCAAGACCAAAGTCTTCTCCCATTTTCTGAACGGCTTTGTTCATTAATGGTGGCCCGCAAAAATACAATTCGATATCCTCTGGATTTTCATGAAGACTTAAGTAGTTATCAATAACACAATTGTGAATGAAACCTACAAAACCATCACCAGATGTATCAATATTTTCTTTTACTTTCCAATTATCTTCTGGCATAGGTTCAGACAATGCCAAGTAGAATTTAAAGTTAGGAAAGTCTTTTTCTAAATTATAAAAGTGATCCAAATAGAATAACTCACGTTTAGAACGTCCACCATACCAATACGTTACTTTACGACCTGTTTGCAAAGTTCTGAATAAATGGTATAGATGTGAACGCATTGGTGCCATGCCTGCACCACCACCAACATATAACATTTCTGCTTCGGACTCATTTATGAAGAACTCGCCATAAGGCCCTGAAATAGTTACTTTGTCTCCCGGTTTTTGATTAAATATATATGACGATGCTATGCCTGGATTTACACCCATCCAACCGTTTTTCGCACGATCCCAAGGTGGCGTAGCAATACGAACATTAAGCATGATCTCACGTCCTTCCGCTGGGTAAGATGCCATTGAGTAAGCACGCTCTACTGTTTCTTGATTCTTCATGACTAAAGGCCAAAGATTGAATTTATCCCATTCCGCCTGAAACTTATCCGGTGTTTCATGCTCTTCAGGATGCGCAGTAATGTCCATATCGGCAAACTTAACTTCGCAGTTAGGGATTTCAATTTGAATATAGCCTCCAGCTTTGTAACCCATATCTTCAGGGATTTCGACAACAAATTCCTTGATAAATGATGCTACATTATAATTTCGAACAACCGTTGCTTCCCATTTTTTAATCCCAAACACTTCCTCTGGAATGGTAATATTCATGTCCTGTTTCACTTTAACCTGACATGCTAAACGTGCACCGTGCTGCAATTCTTTTCTTGTAAAATGAGGCGTTTCGGTTGGTAAAGCTTCACCGCCGCCGGATAATACATGACATTCACATTGAATACATGTTCCACCACCACCACAAGCCGATGGTAAAAATATTTTTTGAGCACCTAAAGTGGTTAATAAACTATCTCCCGAAGCCACTTCGACTTCGCGTTCACCATTAATGGTTATCTTAACGGGACCTGATGGTGATAATTTTTGTTTTACAACCAAAAGTATTCCTATTAACAACAAGGATACAACCAAAAAGGCTACTATTGTTGCTATAATTGTTCCTAATGTTCCTGCGGCTAAAATCATGTTACTCGTTTGCTTTTGTGTTATTAGCTACTATTTCTTCTTTGTCTTCTTGCTTCTTTTCAGAATCAATCACAACAATTTTAGTTTCCTCTTTAGCTTCTTCTTCGCCACCGGTTAACATACCTCCAAAACTCATAAACCCAATCGCCATTAATCCTGTAATGATGAATGTTATTCCCAATCCTCTTAACGCTGGTGGTACATTTGAATATCTAATCTTTTCACGAATAGCAGCAATCGCTAAAATTGCTAAAAACCAACCTATTCCAGAACCAATACCATAAACGGTCGCTAAACCCAATGACGGAATTTCGCGAGATTGCATAAATAACGAACCTCCTAAAATGGCACAGTTAACGGCAATAAGTGGTAAGAATATACCAAGTGAATTATACAATGCAGGTGAAAATTTTTCGACAACAATTTCTACCAGCTGCACCATGGTTGCAATCGTTGCAATAAACATGATGAAGGATAAGAAACTTAAATCGTAATCGGCATATTCTTCACCTAGCCAAGACAAAGCACCTTCTTGTAAAAGATATTGATCTAACAGCCAGTTTAAAGGGACGGTAATCGCTAAAACGAAAATTACGGCAGCACCAAGACCAATGGCTGTTGATACTTTTTTAGAGACAGCAAGGTAAGAACACATTCCAAGAAATGTTGCAAATACCATGTTATCGATAAATATTGATTTGAAAAATAATTCTATATGTTCCATATATTCTAGTATTCAGTATTCAGTATTCAGTATTCAGTATTCAGTATTCAGTATTCAGTATTCAGTATTCAGTATTCAGTATTCAGTATTCAGTATTCAGTATTCAGTATTCAGTATTCAGTATTCAGTATTCAGTGTTCAGTGTTCAGTGTTCAGTGTTCAGTGTTCAGTGTTCAGTGTTCAGTGTTCAGTGTTCAGTAACTGCTTATTGCGACTGCCAACTGCTTACTTAATTTAATCTTCAATTAATGCTTTATTCTTACTACGTTGAACCCAAATAATAATTCCAACCACTATTAATGCCATTGGTGACAATAACATAAATCCGTTATTTTCATAACCTAAAGCGTATAATCCTGATAATTCTCCCGGAATTGGATTTCCCAATACTGGAATTCCCAATAACGTACCAGATCCTAATAACTCTCTAAAAAATCCAACGATGATTAAAATAATTCCATAACCTGCCGCGTTACCAATGCCGTCAAGAAACGAACGCCAAGGTCCATTACCTAAAGCAAAGGCTTCAAAACGTCCCATAATGATACAGTTGGTAATAATTAATCCAACAAAAACCGAAAGGGTTTTACTCAATTCGTAAGCAAATGCCTTAAGCACTAAATCAACAATAATTACCAATGCAGCAACAACCGTTAACTGCACAATAATTCTAATTTTAGATGGAATAATATTCCTGATTAAAGAAATAACAACATTACCAATACCCAATACGAATAATACCGAGATTGCCATAACAATAGAAGCTTCGAGCTCTGCAGTAATTGCTAAAGCCGAACAAATCCCAAGTACCTGAATGGTAATAGGGTTGTTATCGGCTAACGGATCTAATATTAATTTGCTGTCTTTTTTTGATAAAAGTCCCATTTTTATAGTTATAAGTTTTAAGTGCCAAAATGCACTAAAGTTATTTTTTATTTTAAGTACTCGAAGTGTCTAAAGTTTACTTGCAATTGATGTAAAAATTGCTAAAAGCTCTTTTGCTTCGTTTCTTGTTTTTATTAAATTTTCCTTTTTAATCCAGTTTATTTCATCTATTATTTCCAACCAATAATCTGTTTCACTTGCTTCTGCTAAACTAATTCTAATTTTGTTTTTAAAGTCTTTTTTACTTCTACCCCGATTGGCTTCTCTATAATTTGCTCCTATACTAGTTCCAGATTTCGAAAGTTGATTTCTAATAACTAACGCTTCCGTAGTTTTTGGCAAACTTGCCGACAAATTTAAAATTTCAATAGCAAACTTAATAGTTCTTTTCTCTAACTTTTCAGCAAACTCTTTATTGGTCATCTTTCAGTTTTAAGTACCTTGAAATTATTAACTCCAATACTAATCTAAAATTTATATTTTTCAACTATAGTCACTTTAAACTTTAAGTACTTTAGCGCACTTCAGACACTTTTAAGTTTTCAAAGAAAGGCACATAAAGCCTTAAATCGCTTTTTATCATGGCAGTAACACCATCTCCTGTGATGGTTGCTCCTGCAATGGCATCTACCTCATTATCTGTTTTATCATTGTTCTTCGGATCGGCGTTTCCTTTGGCTACACTGATACCCTTAAATACGCCATCTGCCATTAAATGCTCTCCAGAAAAATCATCCATAAAGAAACGTTGTTTTATATTTGCTCCTAATCCTGGCGTTTCTCCTTTATGATCAAAGAATGCGCCTTGTACTACCATGTTTTCATCCATAGCAACATAACCCCAAATAGCGTCCCAAAGGCCTTTCCCTCTAATGGGAGCTATATAGACCGTTTTACCGTCCTTATCTCCTACGAACAATGGTAAGCGTCTGCTATAACCAGCATCTTTAGCTAATGCCTTTTCCTTTTTAATGTCGATTAAATAAGCATTCTCATCTTCAGTAACGTTCCCGTCTTGAATCACTAATTGCTTGGTGACGTATTTTGAAAACTCATCGGAAACAACATCGGTAGACACAAATGCCATGCTACCTTCTTCATTGCTGTTAACGCCCATAGCATACAGAATGTTTTGTTGCTTTTCTATACGCTTATTTTCGGTAATCTTTTCTTTTAAAGATGATGCTGCAAAAGCTAATAATGAGCCCACAACGATTACCATACCAATGGCGAATAGAATGGTATATGAATTTTTATCGGTTCTTTTTTCCATTTTTTAAGTTTTAAGTGTCTAAAGTTTTAAGTGCCTTAAGTTTTTTTTAAAGTTTAGTCATATTTTATATATTTACTCAACTTATAACTTCAAGTACTTTAAATACTTTTAACTTTCACACGTTTTAGTCTTCGTTTTACATTTCCTTGAACGACATAGTGGTCAATTGTTGGTGCAAACACATTCATTAATAAAATGGCAAGCATTACGCCTTCTGGATATGCTGGATTAAATACACGAATCATAATAGAGATAAATCCAACTAAAAATCCGTAAATCCATTTACCTTTATTGGTTTGTGATGCCGTTACAGGATCGGTAGCCATAAACACTGTACCAAAGGCAAAACCACCAATTAATAGGTGATGCCACCAAATGGTGTTCATTAAACCATAGAATTTACTGCCTTCTGAAATAATTCCTGTATCAGCAATTTGATTGAATATTAGTCCCATTGCAAGTGCTCCCAATACAGATGATAGCATAATTCTCCAGCTTCCAATTTTCGAGAAGACTAAAAATAAACCTCCTAACAAAATGAGTAAGGTTGATGTTTCTCCAACGGAGCCTGGAATAAATCCGAAGAACATATCCCAAATATCATAAGAGAATGTATTGTTCTGTGCCAAGCTTCCTAAAATGGTTTCACCAGAAATAGCATCAAGATTTGCGCCTTCAGCAATTTCTTGAGTTCTTTTTACCGCACCTTCAACCCAAACTTTATCACCACTCATCCAAGTAGGATACGCAAAGAATAAAAAGGCCCTAATGGTTAATGCAGGATTTAAAATATTCATTCCTGTACCTCCAAATATTTCTTTCCCGATCACTACGCCAAACGCTACGGCAACGGCAAGCATCCAAAGTGGAATATCGATGGGAACAATAAGTGGTACTAGCATACCTGTTACTAAATAGCCTTCTTCTACTTCGTGCTTTTTAATGACAGCAAATAAGAATTCAATGCCTAAGCCAACACCATAAGACACAATGACGAGCGGTAAGATTTTCCAAAATCCTACCAAAAAGTTATCCATGGTCCAGAATTCGGCACTAAAGAAACTTCCGGTAACCGCTTCAATTTCTCCTGCTGCCAAATAATGCTGATATCCGGCATTGAACATCCCAAATATTAAACATGGAATTAGCGCCATGATCACGGTGTTCATGGTACGTTTTAAATCATCGGCAGCTTTTATATGAGTACCATTATGCGTGGTTTCGTTTGGCAAGTATAAAAAGGTATGGATTGCGTTAAATGCAGGTGCCATTTTCGTGCCTTTATACTTTTCTTTTAAATTATGTAATGTTCCTTTTAAACCCATTTTTTATATTTATTTAGAACAAAGGGGAATATTTTAATAATTTCTTCATTCTCTTTTTTTGTCACGAACTCACGAATATTATTTTTCGTAAAGCGCACTATATTTTTCTATGCTCTAATTTATGAATTCCTAATTCTAAATTCTAAATTGATTACCCTATTTCTTTAAGCATTAAGTCCAACCCTTTTCTAATAATGTCCTGATGTGGTTGTTTTGACACACATACAAATTCTGTTAAGGCAAAATCTTCAGGTGCCACTTCATACATCCCTAAAGCTTCCATTTCATCCAAATCTTGATACATACATGCTTTCAATATTTGCATCGGATAAATATCCAAAGGAAAAACCTCTTCGTAAGTTCCCGTAGTCACAAATGCACGATGCTCACCATTGGTATTGGTATTTAAATCGAATTTTTTCTTCGGAAGCAACCAAGAAAACGTTAATGCTCTGGATACTGATACTTTATTAAAAACTGGCATGGTCCAACCCAAGAATTCGTAATCATCACCTTCGGGAATCACCGTAATGGTATTACTGTAATAATCTAAATAACCATCTGGTTTAATATGCTTTCCGCTTAAAACATTTCCGGAAATAATACGAACATTGGCGTCTTTCTCAATACCATGATCAAAAACCATAGTGGCAATTTCGCAACCCAATATGGTAGTAAAATATCTTGGTTTTATAATGGCAGAACCCACTAAAGCGACAATACGCTCGGCATTGAACTTGCCTGTGAGCAGCAATTCGCCAATAATCACTAAATCCTGCGGATTCACGGTCCAAACAACTTCGCCTTTATTAACAGGATCAATCTTGTTTATTTGCGTGCCAACATTTCCCGATGGATGAGGCCCAGATACTTTATGGAGTGTTACACCAGATAAATCAGCTAAAGGAGAATTTCCGTTTTTATATATAGAAACATGCACTTTACCTTCGGTTAGTTTTCCTAAAGCAGTCACTGCCGTTTGCAATTCTGCCGCTTTGCCTTGTAACGTAAAATCGTAATCTGCTGCTAAAGGTGCACTGGCATAGGCCGAAATAAAAATGGCTTTGGGTGTTCTATCAGGATTCGCAATAATATCGTAAGGACGTTGCTTAATAAATGGCCAGCATCCAGAAGCAAGTAAATGGTTTTTTACCTCTTCGGCGTTTGCTGTTTCAATGTTAAAGGCACCATAATCATGGTAAGACTGTTCTTTATCGGCTTGAACTTTAATGGCTAAAATTTTACGTTTTTCGCCTCGTATTATCTCAAGGATTTCCCCAGAAACCGGAGATACAATTTTTACGTTTTCGTTGGCTTTATCATAAAAAACAGGGTCTCCAGCTTTTAATTTGGCACCAACTTTTACAATCATTTTAGGAATAACACTATGGAAGTCTTCAGGTCGTATCGTATAAAAGTTGCTAATAATCGCTTTTTCTCGCGTTTTTTTAGCGTTCCCTTTAAGATTAATGTCTAGACCTTTTTTAATACGAATGTCGTTTGACATATTTTTTTTGTTGAAATTAGTTGTCTAAAAATCCGTGCAAATTTACAAATTTAATATGCAGATTTCATAATAATTCATGCATTAATTCATGTGGGATTTACTTATAAAAACATTAGGCATAAAATTTGTTTATCTTTACCTATTCAAACACATAACAAATGCCCATAAAGTTAAGCGTATTTTTAATTTTTATTTTATGTTCAACCCTCGTTTATGGTCAAGTTCAAGAAGTAAATCCACCAGATTATATTAAAACCATCACATTTACAGGCTACACAGACGAAAGCCAGTTGCCTATTTTAAAGCTTGGTGAAAGACTTGTTTTGAAATTTGATGTTTTAAATGGCGATGAAGACGATTACTATTATAAAATTGAGCATTATAATTTTGACTGGACACCTTCGGTTTTAGTGAAATCGGAATACTTGAAAGGTTTTGACAATCAACGTATCACCGATTATGATAATTCTTTTAACACCTATCAGATTTATTCTCATTATAAACTTACGATTCCAAATCGTCAAACGCAGAGCCTTAAAGTTTCTGGAAATTATATGCTTAAGGTATTTAATGAAGATGATGAATTAATGTTTAGCCGAAAATTCATGATTTATCAAGACAAAGCTAGCGTAGGTGTTACCGTAAAACTCTCTAGAGATGTTAAGTATATACAAGAAAAACAAACCGTCGATTTTATTATTCTATCAAGAAACATCCAGTTAAACAACCCTGAACAAACGGTAAAAACATTGCTTATTAAAAACAATAATTTAAATACTACCATTTCCAATCTTAAACCACAATATACCATTGGAAACGAATTAATTTACAAATACAATACCGAATCGACTTTTTGGGCAGGAAACGAATATTTATATTTTGAAAACAAGGATATAAGAGGTGCCAATTCTGCGATACAAAGGATAGATTTACATGACCTTTATCACAACTACTTATTCACCAATGTGGTTAGAGCAAACGCACCGTACACCTTCAATCCAGATATTAACGGAAACTATTTAATAACGGCCATTGATGCTGAAAACCCAAGTATTGAAGCCGATTATGCTTGGATTTACTTTTCGTTACTTACTCAAAAATTAGCAGACGGTAAACACCTTCATGTTTACGGTAATTTTAACAACTACGCGATTGAGGACAGAACTAAAATGACATGGAATGATTATGATGGCGTTTACAAAAACAAAATGCTATTAAAACAAGGATTTTATAATTACAAATTTGTAGTTGTGGATGCGCAGGGACGGCTTGATGAAAATGCTATTAGCGGCAATTTTTTTCAAACTGAAAATGATTATAAAGTTGTAGTATATTATCGAGATTTAGGGGCACGATACGATGAGATAATTGGTCTTGGCGAGGCAAATTCTATTAACATTTCCAATTAATTGAAATTAAATCACCTTTTTTTTCGTTAAAAGACTATTAAGTATTGTTGATTGTAGCCTAATATTTATTATTTTAGCAATCTAAATACTTTGTATATTAGGAGTTAGCATGGTTCAACAAGTAACAAGAGGGATAAAAATTTCGGTAGAAACTACTTTCGAAGGTACATTTTATAGAAACTATAAGATACAATTTGCCTTTGGATATAAAGTCACTATCGAAAACCAAAGCAAAGATTCTGTACAGTTAAACGCACGGCACTGGAGTATTTTGGATGCATTGAATAATGTTGAGATTGTTTCTGGCGAAGGTGTTATTGGTAAAAAACCTGTTTTAAAGCCTGGCGAATCACACACGTATAATTCCGGCTGTTTATTAACATCGCCTTTTGGTGCTATGCAAGGCCATTATGATATGGTAAACTTTACAACCACCAAAAAGTTTAAAGTCGCTATCCCAACCTTTAAATTAAGCGCACCTTTTGCGTTGAATTAATTTCCACTTTTCTATCAAACCTATACACGTTGTCATGCTGTTTTACATGAACAAAACTGCAATTTGAGTGGTGTAAAAAAGCGAAGTTTTCTTGATAATTAAATGATGCTTTATTCACAACAAATACATCATGAACATCTACATTGCCATAAGGAGAAATTCTTTTAAATCTGTATTCCAGATGTTGCTCGGTTGGATGTAGCTCAAACCATGCCCCTGCTCCAATACCACCAAGCCATTGCGCTTTATTGCAAACGCCTTCAACTTTTTTGGGCTCTAAATTTCCAATAGGATTAGGCGAAAACTCTTTGAGCCTATCCAGAAAGTGCTTTACATTTTCCGCTTTTGTCGAAGACTTGAATTCTGAAATTTTCCCTTGTGCTGAAACTTCATATACACAATCTTTTGTGTCCGATTTAACAACGTTACCAACTGTACTTGGTGTAAACTGTGTAGACCGAATAAGGCGTTTCCTAATGTTATTATTAGTAACCGATGCAATTAGGGTTGTGGTTACAAAGCGTGAACAATTACTCGCATCCTTTTTAAAAACCGCATAATTTACAAAGTACCGTTCTAGCAATTCTTTAATATAATTTTCAGCCTTTTTATAATCAATCTCGTCACATACAGAAGCTACCATTTTGCCTTCGCCATGTGTAATCTTGGGGTTGGTTGCTAAAAACTTAAGAATCCCATCCAAGTTTTTAATCTCACCCTCAACAATTTCGGCAACCATCGGAAGGTCCAATTCATGATCGGTTATTTTATTTCGGACACGTCCATGAGGTTTCGGAATGATGTAGCGTCCAAAATCATGATACTCCAAAATTCCAGTGGCTTTATCAATAAGAACAATAGCGGCATGTCCAGCTCTCACATAATCTTTTGTGCCAATACCTAAATATTTTAAATAGTGCACAAACCATTCGTCAGAAACCTTCACAATAGTTTCGGGATAAGCCAAAGCAATAATGATACCTGTATTATTCATTTATAACTTCAAGACGCTTAAAAACCTTAACCGCCGTCTCTTTAGTATTAAGATTTGTGTATCTCATTTCAACTGAATCATTAGATTTTTCTACCTGTGTAATGCTGGTTGTTTTTACAAAGCCTCTATCCATAATAACACCGTACTCATCATTGTCATTTTTTGTGTTCTGATGAAAGTTCAGTAATGATTCGGCATTCAATACATTCTTTTTTTTAAAATCTTCAAACCATTGTAAGCGTTCTTGCTTCATAGTTGTAGAATACAAGGTAGACGACGACCAAATTTTAGGTTCAAGTGGTAGCTGATTAAAATGTTTTTGTGAACCATCCCAAACCAGCTCCATAAACTGTAAGTCAAGATTCCAATCTACAATAACCATTGTAAAAGGTTCAACACCTATAAAATTATAGCTTTCAATTGAAGCTGCAATATCATCAGAAGCCAACACATCCTTAACCACGATACCGCGACTCATTCTATATTCGGCTTGTCTTTCATGAAAGGAGAATCCGCCATTCAACAAACAAACCAATCTTTTTTTGTCGCTCACACCAATCCAGGTACCTCCTGCAAGCTCATCTTTTGGAAATAACATGGTAGTGTTTTTTATAGTGTATAATTCCGGAGAAAGCGAGCTTCTGTTTGGTGCTTCATCACGATTGGACGTAAGCACAAAATCGCTTTTCCCTTGAGGTATAATGGTCACTGTACACATAAAAATTATAGTCTAAAAACCGTGTAGCAACTTACAAAAAATACTCAAGATTTAAAGATAATATTTAATCAAAATAGGATAAAACAGTACTTGAAAAAAGTTGTAACTTTGCGGTTCAAATTTCATAAATCTATAAATCAAAAAAACCGATCATGGGAAAAGGATTTTTTAATGTACCAATTGCGATAAACGAGCCCGTTAAAAGTTATGCGCCAGGCTCGCCAGAACGTGATGCTGTTATTGAAGAATATAAAATTATGTTTAACAGCAACACCAACGTGCCTTTATATATTAATGGTAAGCATGTAAGCACTGGAAATACCAGAACCATGTCGCCTCCTCACGATCATCAACATAGTGTTGGGCAATATCATTTAGCCGAAAAATCGCATGTCGAAGACGCCATTGCAACGGCTTTAGAAGCTAGAAAATCTTGGTCCCAAATGCCTTGGGAACAACGTGCAGGTATATTTTTAAAAGCGGCCGAACTTATTGCTGGTCCTTACAGGGCGAAGATAAATGCAGCGACCATGATCGCACAATCAAAAACAGTTCATCAAGCCGAAATTGATGCGTCTTGTGAGTTGATTGACTTTTTACGTTTTAACGTACAGTTCATGACCGATATTTATCACGAACAACCAGAAAGCACAAGCGATGCTTGGAATCGCGTAGAATACAGGCCACTTGAAGGTTTTGTTTACGCCGTGACGCCATTTAACTTTACAGCCATTGCCGGCAATTTACCTGCATGTATGGCCATGATGGGTAATGTTGTGGTTTGGAAACCTAGTGACAGCCAAGTGTTTTCGGCAAAAGTGATTATGGATGTCTTTGAAGAAGCTGGTGTTCCTGCAGGTGTAATTAATGTTGTGTTTGGCGATCCTGTTATGATTACCGATACCGTAATGGATAGCCCGGATTTTTCAGGATTACACTTTACGGGTTCTACCTTTATCTTTAAAGAACTTTGGAAAAAGATTGGAAACAACATTCACAATTATAAAACCTACCCAAAAATTGTAGGCGAAACTGGCGGAAAAGATTTTATCGTTGCGCATAAAAGTGCCAATGCAAAACAAGTAGCTACTGCTATTGTTCGTGGTGCCTTCGAATTTCAAGGACAAAAATGTAGTGCAGCGTCCAGAGCTTATGTACCACAAAGTTTATGGAGTGATGTTAAACAATATATAACCGAAGATGTAAATTCCTTTAAAATGGGATCACCCGAAGATATGAGCAACTTCATTACGGCCGTAATCCATGAAGGCTCTTTTGACAAACTTGCAAAATATATAGATCAGGCTAAAGCCGATGCCAATGTGGAGATTTTAGTTGGCGGCGGACACGATAAAAGCAAAGGCTATTTTATAGAGCCTACGGTTATTGTTGCCAAAGACCCTAAATACACAACCATGTGTACCGAATTGTTTGGCCCGGTTATGACCATTTATGTATATGAAGACGATGCTTTCGCAGAAACTTTAAAATTAGTTGATGAGACCAGCGAATATGCTTTAACAGGCGCTATACTTTCAACCGACAGATATGCCGTTACGCAAGCCACAGAAGCTTTAGAAAATTGCGCAGGCAATTTCTACATTAACGACAAACCAACAGGTGCCGTTGTTGGACAACAACCCTTTGGAGGTGCCAGAGCATCTGGAACTAACGACAAAGCAGGATCTGCACAAAACTTATTGCGCTGGGTGTCTCCACGCATGATAAAAGAAACTTTTGTAACACCAGCCGATTATCGTTATCCTTTTCTTGGAGAATAGATTCCGAAAATACATTATAAAAGGCCTTAAAGACTATATTGATTTTAAGGCTTTTTTAGCATATTAAATTGAGTTATAATATCGTGAAAAATTGTATTTTAGGCAACCTAATTCAACTCATAAAATCATGCAAAAATATATTGTTATCCTTATTTTTATCATAATGGTTTCATGCAAATCAGGTAGAAATGAACCCTCTATTGATAAAGTTGCAGAACATTACGTACGTCTTGTTTTAGAAATCGGACAATATGATAACGCCTTTGTTGATGCCTATTTTGGCCCTGAAGATTGGAAACCTGTAACTGATAAAGCCGAAACGTTTCCTCTAGATAATTTTGTACAACGTGCAAATACTTTAATAAATGAATGTGATGCTTTACTCGCCTTAGATGATCCAAATCTGGAAAGGACACGCATTAGCATGCTTAAAAAGCAACTTATAGCGGTAAAAGCAAAAACCGAAATGATAAGCGGTAAATCTTTTACATTTGATGAAGAAGCGAAACTGCTTTACGATGCAGAGCCACCTCATTTTACGGCTGCACATTTTGATAATCTGCTAATCGGTTTGGACAGTCTTTTAGTAGGCGAAGGCAATTTATCTACACGTTACAACAACTATATGACCGAGTTTATTATCCCGAAGGAAAAGCTGGATACGGTTTTTAGAGTCGCTATAGATGAAGCAAGATGCATTACCAAAACTTATTTTGATTTACCGGAAAATGAAAACTTTGTACTGGAGTATGTAACCGATAAGTTTTGGAGCGGCTACAACTACTACCAAGGCAATAGCCAAAGTCTTATTCAAATAAACACCGATTTTCCAATTTATATTAGCCGCGCTATAGATTTAGCAAGCCATGAAGGATATCCCGGACACCATATTTATATGCTGCTTATTGAACAGAATCTGGTAAATACAAAAGGATGGATGGAATACACTGTTTATCCATTATTTTCACCACTATCCCTTATTGCCGAAGGCAGTGCCAATTATGGTATCGATGTCGTATTTCCAGGAGCAGAAAGGATAAACTTCGAAAAAGAACACCTATTCCCTTTAGCTGGGATAGACGTCACAAAAGCCGATATGTTCTATGAAGTTCAAGGCTTAATGAGCAAACTAAACTATGCAAGAAATGAAACCGCAAGAGCATATCTTAATGGTAATATCTCTCGTGAAGCGGCAATAAATCAAATTGAAAAATACAGTCTTTTTTCACCTAAAAAAGCAGAACAAAGTGTGCGTTTTATTGAAGCCAATCGTAGCTATATCATTAACTATAATTTAGGAAAGGATTTGGTTGCCAAACATATTGAACTGTTAGGCGGTACTTATGATAACCCAGAAAAACGTTGGGAAACTTTCAAAGAGCTGTTAAGCAATCCCTATACTGCAAGTACTTTAAAGAAAGAATAGAGATGTATAATACCAATTAAGTTTTAAGATGTCGCATATAAACCGTTTAGTTCACTATCTTTTATTGTTAAAAAATAGGAGTTCAT
>CAXMOQ010000013.1:0-35860 GCA_964195015.1 uncultured Flavobacteriaceae bacterium
CATCTAATTGCTGGATGTTTAAATAACGGTGTTTTTGCTGGACTTTATCCAACACATTTTGATTAAAATCGGTAAGGGTTACGTTATGGTTCTTCGCCATATCGATTGCCATGGCACTACCTACCATACCTGCCCCCAATACTATTACATTGCTCATGTTTAAAAATTTAAAAGAATTAAAGAAAGGGTTAAGAATAAATATGAAGAAGCGCCAAGTTATAAGCCCGGAATGAAAACCCAGGGCATTTCGTTGGTGTTGATTATTCTTTTTTCTAACATGAAGTAAATGTATTAATATTTAATAAATAAAATGTTTTCTTTTTTGAACATTATTTAACCGTAAAATGCTGATACATCCTGAATCAAGTTCAGGATAAAAAAACTCCGAAATAAAATTCGGAGTTTCTAATATCATTTAATCTTCTTGCTGCGGTTCCATAACAAAATCTTCCATAAACTTCGTGGTATAGTTTCCAGCTAAATAATCTGGATGTTCCATAAGCTGTCTATGAAAAGGAATTGTTGTTTTAACGCCTTCGATAACAAACTCGTCTAACGCGCGTTTCATTTTGTTTATAGCCTCCTGGCGTGTTTGTGCGGTAGTAATTAACTTGGCGATCATAGAGTCGTAGTTAGGCGGAATGACATAACCTGCATATACATGTGTATCCAAACGCACACCATGACCTCCTGGAGCATGTAAGGTTGTAATTCGTCCAGGTGATGGTCTAAAGTCGTTATAAGGATCTTCTGCATTAATCCTACATTCAATGGAATGTAAGTTTGGTGTGTAGTTCTTACCTGAAATAGGCACACCTGCCGCCACTAATATTTGCTCGCGTATTAAATCGAAATCGATGACTTGTTCTGTAATAGGATGCTCTACTTGAATACGTGTATTCATTTCCATAAAATAGAAATTCCTGTTTTTGTCTACTAGAAACTCAATGGTTCCAGCACCTTCATATTTAATGTATTCTGAAGCCTTTACAGCCGCTTCACCCATTTTTTTTCGAAGTGCGGTCGTCATAAATGGTGATGGCACTTCTTCGGTTAGTTTTTGGTGACGCCGTTGAATGGAGCAATCGCGTTCTGATAAATGGCAGGCCGTTCCCGTTGAATCTCCAACGATTTGAATTTCGATATGTCTAGGTTCTTCTATGAGCTTTTCCATGTACATATCATCATTTCCAAAAGCAGCTTTAGACTCATATCTAGCCGAATCCCATGCATCTTTCAAATTTTCTGATTTCCAAACAGCACGCATCCCTTTTCCTCCGCCACCTGCAGATGCCTTAAGCATGACAGGATACCCTGTTTCTTTGGCAACTTTTTCGCATTTTTCAAAACTTTCGATAACGCCATCACTGCCAGGTACGCATGGTACGCCTGCGGCCTTCATGGTTTCCTTTGCATTGGCTTTATCTCCCATGCGATCAATCATTTCGGGAGAGGCTCCAATAAATTTTATGTCGTGTTCTCCGCAAATTTTTGAAAATTTAGCGTTTTCCGATAAAAAACCATATCCCGGATGTATCGCATCTGCATTTGTAATTTCTGCAGCTGCAATGATGTTCGACATTTTTAAATAAGATTCACTACTTGGTGGTGGTCCAATACAAACCGCCTCGTCTGCAAATTTTACGTGAAGACTTTCGGCATCGGCGGTAGAGTAAACCGCAACCGTTTTGATGCCCATTTCTTTACAGGTTCTAATAATACGTAGCGCTATTTCTCCCCTATTTGCAATTAGTATTTTTTTAAACATAACTTCTTGTATTAAAAATTTCAAATTCCAAGCACCAAATTCCAAATAATGGATTTTGAGTTCCGATAGTTATCGGAATGTAAATTGGAACTTTTAAATGGTTATGAAGGGTCTACTAAAAATAATGGTTGGTCAAACTCAACTGGTGAAGAGTCATCAACTAAAACTTTTACAATTTTCCCGGAAACTTCTGATTCTATTTCGTTGAATAGTTTCATGGCTTCTATAATACATAATACATCACCTTCGTTTATGGTTTGTCCCACCTCAACAAAAACGGGTTTGTCTGGTGAAGACTTGCGATAAAACGTTCCAATAATTGGAGACTTTATAGTGATATATTTTGATTCGGCATCATCCGTCGCGGCTGCAGGTGCAGCAGGTGCGTCTACGGTTTGTTGTACACTTGGCGCTTGAGCTACCGGAGCATTCATAGGAATTTGTTGTACATAGGTTGTGGTGTCTCCCTTGTATTCGCCGCCAGTTTTAATGGTTATTTTTATATCGCCCATTTCCAATTTAACCTCGCTTGCACCAGACTTGGCTACAAATTTGATTAAGTTTTGAATTTCTTTTATATCCATAATAATTCTATTTAATTAGTTAGTTAGTTGATTAGGAATTATATGCCCATTTCAAATAAATTGAACCCCATGTAAAGCCACCTCCAAAAGCAGTAAAAATTAAATTGTCGCCTTTTTTAAGTTGAGATTCATAATCATTTAATAATAATGGCAGTGTGGCTGATGTTGTATTACCATACTTTTGTATGTTTATCATTACCTTGTCTTGATCAAGATCAATTCTATTTGCAGTAGCATCTATAATACGTTTGTTGGCCTGGTGCGCTACTAGCCAATCTATGTCGTTTTTAGTCAGATTATTTCGTTCTAATATTTTTTCGGTAACATCTGCCATGTTAAAGACTGCATTTTTGAATACAGATTTTCCTTCTTGAAAGACATAATGTTTGCCCTGTGCTATTGCTTCGGGCGTAGAAGGGTAAGATGATCCGCCATAAGTAGCTTGTAAAAACTCTCTTCCGTTTCCATCGCTTCTCAAAAGTTCGTCCTGCAAACCGAGTTCTTCATCATTAGGTTCGAATAATACCGCTCCAGCACCATCACCAAAAATGATACAGGTTGCCCTATCTTTATAATTAATCATCGACGAATTTTTATCAGCGCCTATTAAAAGAACTTTTTTATATTTACCTGACTCAATATATCTAGCGGCTACAGACATGCCGTATAGGAAACTAGAACATGCCGCTTCCAAATCAAACGAAAAAGCATTGACTGCACCAATTTGAGTTGCTGTGAAAGCAGATGTAGATGCGACTTTCATATCTGGTGTTGCCGTGGCAACTATAACAAGTTCTATATCTTCAGGGTTAATGCCTTTTTTATTAATAAGGTCTTGTGCTGCCTTAATGGCTAGGAAAGACGTTCCTTTTCCTTCTTCTTTAAGAATTCTGCGTTCTTTAATTCCTGTTCGCGAGGTAATCCACTCATCATTTGTATCAACCATGGTTTCGAGAATTTGATTGGTTAATACATATTCTGGAACATAAGCGCCTACAGCTGTAATTGCCGCTGAGATTTTACTCATACTTATAAAGTTAATTTGACCAAAAAATCATGAAAATTTAACTAAAACACTCAAATTTTTGCTGAAACTACTAAATTTTGATCTAATTTCATGCAAATTAAGTTGTTTTTGGCTTTTAGAAAAATTTATCATAAAAAAAACGCTCACAAGTGAGCGCTTTATTTTATGCTTGCATAATACTTATGCTATATTTTCTTCAGCCACTGCGTTGTCAATTAAAACTTGCCCTCTGTAATATAACTTTCCTTCAAACCAATGCGCTCTATGGTACAAGTGTGCTTCACCGGTAGTTGGGCATGTAGCAATTTGTGGCGCAGTTGCTTTATAATGCGTTCTTCTTTTATCTCTTCTAGTTTTCGAGATTTTTCTTTTAGGATGTGCCATTTTCTATATTTATTTATCCGTTAATAGTTTTTTTAATGTATTCCAGCGAGGATCTGTTTCCTCTTTTGCTTTCTTTTCTTCGTTTAATTTTGGACTTAACTCTTCTAACTTATCAAGTATATCAGAATTTAACGTGCCATCTTTAACACCAGGGTGTATTCTCTTATTTGGTACTGCAAGGACAATTAATTCGTAAATATATTGTTGAATATTAATTTCATATTCGCCATGTGGAACAACAAGAATATCGATATTTTCATCGTTGTATTCATCCCCGAAATTCACGACCAAATCAAATTCATTTTCAATGTTTTGATCATATGGTTCGTTTGTTAAATCACAATTCACATTTACTGATCCCGAAATTTTAAAGTGTAGTTCTAATAATGTTGTCTTCTTTTCTAAAACAACTTCAACACTTACTTTGGCACCATTAAAGTCTTCATACTCAAAATGTTTAAAGAACGCTTGCTCAATGTTATACTCAAAATGATGGTTTCCTAATTTTAACCCGACGAATGGAATTGTAAATTCTTTCAACCGCTTCATTATCACATCTAAATTGAGCCTGCAAATATATAAATTTTTATTTAGGCAACATTACTTATAAACATTTTTTTGTTTATATCTTATATCGAGAAAGTTTTAATGGTTCTTGTGTAAGTTCCTCGAATTCAAGACGGTTTTTAAATATTTGAATTGCGGTAAAAACGGCTTCCTTAAAAGAGCTCGGATCTGCAACGCCTTTTCCAGCAATTTCATAAGCTGTTCCGTGATCTGGAGAGGTTCTTACTTTGCTTAATCCTGCTGTAAAATTAACACCTTGCCCGAAGGATAAAGTCTTAAATGGGATTAAGCCTTGATCGTGATAAGAGGCAATAATAGCATCGAAATTTTTATAATTATTAGACCCGAAAAAACTATCGGCAGCATAAGGTCCAAATACTAATTTGCCACTATCCTTAATGCTCTTAAGGGTAGGTCTCATAATCTCATCGTCTTCCTTTCCAATAACGCCATTATCTCCAGTATGTGGATTGATTCCTAAAACCGCTATTTTTGGTTTTCTAATTCTAAAATCTTTTTGTAATGTATTATAGACTGTGTTTATTTTTTCTTCAATTAATTCAGAAGAAATATGCTGTGCAATGTCCTTAACCGGAACGTGATCTGTAAGCAAACCGACCTTTAATGTGTCGGTAACCATAAACATTAAACTATTACCGCTTAACTGCTGTGCTAGATAATCGGTATGACCCGGAAATTGAAAATCTTCAGACTGTATGTTGTGTTTATTTATAGGGGCAGTAACCAACACATCTACATCGCCCCTTTTTAAAGCCTTTGTGGCGACTTCAAGA
Organism: uncultured Flavobacteriaceae bacterium; assembly: GCA_964195015.1. GTDB lineage: Bacteria > Bacteroidota > Bacteroidia > Flavobacteriales > Flavobacteriaceae > CAXMOQ01. The sequence continues at coordinate 5,125 of CAXMOQ010000013.1, forward strand.
GATTTAAATGCGTATTCCCCGATTTTAGAATCTTCTTTACCAAACTCAATATTAACCTGTTCGTTCCAAACATTAAAAACATTTATTTTACCACTGACGGTTTGGCCAATATTGTTTATGCTATTAAAATTAATTTCTGATTTAAAGTGCGTTTTTAAAAATGTTAGCGTTTTTATTGAAGCAAAAATTATAGGCGTACAGAATTCCAAAATTCTTGAATCTTCAAACATTTTAAGTACAATCTCTCCTCCGACTCCATTTAAATCTCCAATAGATATTCCGACTTTTATATTTTCTTCTTTCTTCATTAAAAAATGATGCGTATTGTTTGTAATTTTGATGCTACAAATTTAACTAAATAAACAGATAATAATATGTTTACTGGAATTATTGAAAATTTAGGTGTTGTGTCTCTTTTAAAAAAAGAGTTGGATAATATTCATATTACTATAAAAAGTGATTTAGCTTCAAAACTAAAAATTGATCAAAGTGTTTCTCATAATGGTGTTTGCCTTACGGCTGTTAATATTGATCTTGAAGAATATACGGTTACCGCAATTAATGAAACTATAAACAAAACGAATTTTGGAAGTTTACAAATTGGTGATGACATAAATCTTGAAAGAGCCATGAAATTGGGTGATAGATTGGACGGACACATGGTTCAAGGTCATGTAGATCAAACCGCCGTTTGTAAAAATATTAAAGAAGATGAAGGCAGCTGGATCTTTACATTTAAATATGATGGCTCCTTAAATAACATGACTATTGAAAAAGGCTCGATAACGGTTAATGGTGTAAGTTTGACTATTGTAAATTCGAAAAAAGATGAATTTAGCGTAGCGATAATACCTTACACTTACAATAATACCAATTTTAACACCTTAACGATTGGCTCGGTAGTGAATTTAGAGTTTGATGTATTGGGGAAATATGTACAAAAGCTTTTTGAGATCAATAATGCAAAAAGATAGCTATTGATTTTTTAATAGTTTTTTAATTCCGAAAAATAACCCAAGAAGCATTCCTGCATAAACACCTAAATCAATAGGTAGTCCTGGCGGCGGGGGCGGTTGAGGCGGTGGTGGATCTCCGCCTTGGGCAACACATACAAAACTTATTAATACAAATAAGATTGAGGCAAATATTCTTTTGTATTGTACTATCATTTTGCTGTAAATGTATTAAAAAAAGCGAGTTAACAAAAAAATACAGACGTATTCGATGAAATAACATCCATAAAACGCAAAAAACTTCGATAAACTGCTATTAATCTACTTTTAGTACAATTATAAAATCAACGCTATATTTACTCTAAAAGTATGTTCAAATAAAAAAAGTAATCCCAAATTTTTCATCTTCAACACAAATATAATAGATTTTTAAATACTTTAAGGTTAAAGACGATAATTGGTTTTATATAAACGTTGTAATGGTTTTTAGTTCTTAAAGAACATCATTTAGTGTGGATTTCCTTGTTATTATGCTGGTTTTAATAACTTTAATTACAGGTTTATAAAATTCGCATTTGTTTTCCAATCTTTTTAAAAGTAACTGTACCGCTTTTCTACCGATATCTACTGCATGTTGATTAATCGTACTTAACTTGGGCACAGAAAGATTAGAAATGCTTAAATTTAATAGTGGTCTCACATGCAATTATATAATAGTATACCAATATGGAGTATTGTCTTCCTCAATTGATTTGTTTGTTCTAGCGTCTTTAATGAATGACTAATTTTTAAATAATCATATTAATAGTTTGGTGGGTTATTAAATTAAAATCTTTTTTTTTAGGCAAATATTGCCTGATAAGTTTGTTGTTGTATTCATTAAGCCCTCTTTGCCAAGGTGAATATGGATTGGCAAAGAAAAGATCTGCTTTGAGTTTTTTTGCAATGTCCTGATGTTCCGTAAACTCTTTTCCATTATCAGAAGTTATTGTTATTACAAGTTCTTTAAAAGGGGCTAAAAGGTTTACCATTTGTTTTTTAATTGATTCATCTTGTTCCATCTGTTCTGGCGACAATTGATGGTTTATTAACCTGTCGTCTATATAGCACTTCATGGTATAATCAAAAACAGAATGTTTATAAGCTTCTTTTCTGCATTCTCTACCAATATACTCCGCATAATGTGCATTGTAACTTCGTTTTTTGCCATTTCGTTTTAATTCCCTGCTTATGGTGCTTTTATGTACGCCCAACTCGTTTGCTATTTTAGTTAAACTGTAATTGGCTTTTAAATAACTCTCAATTTGATATCTTTGAGAGTTGATTAATTGGGTATAATTCATCGGCAATCAGTTTTTTTTCAAATATCGGAAGTTAGCTTCCGATATTTGTGCTAACTGTTGCATTTATTGTTTGAACTTGGTTTACTCTTGCGGTAGTAACTGATTATTATAAGTTTAAAAAAGAAACCTAAATAACCTCAAACAACTTCCCTGGCAAAGGTCTAATCACGCCTTTTAACTCCATGTTTAACAATAACCCAGCGATTTTAAAGGTTGGCATGTTGCATTGCAGCGCAATACTATCCAATAATTGCTTACTATTTTCTTTTAGATGGTTGTAAATCACTTTTTCATCATCATCAAGCTCTACAAATAATTGCTTTTGTATCGTTGGAATTGCATGGTCTTCCAATTGCCAATTCAGCATATACGGAATATCTAAAGGATTTGACAACATATGTGCCTTTTGATGTTTAATTAAATTGTTACAGCCAACACTTTGCGAATCGGTAGTGCGCCCTGGAACCGCAAATACATCGCGATTATACGAATTTGCAATATCGGCAGTCACTAAACTCCCACCTTTCTCGGCAGATTCTATAACGATTGTCGCTTCACTTAAACCAGCGATAATTCGGTTTCGTTTTAAAAAATTGTTTCTATCAAAAACATCACTACTCCAAAAATCGGTCATAAAGCCGCCATGATTTTCAATGGCTGCAACATATTTTTTATGAACCTTAGGATACACTTGATTCAGTCCATGTGCTAAACAACCAATAGTTTGTAAATCGTTTTTTAAGGCCGCTTTTTGTGCTGTAATATCAGTTCCATAGGCAAATCCGGAAACTATGACTGGACTAAAAGGTTTTAGAGCTTCAATTAACGCTCTACAAAAGGCAATGCCGTGATTTGTTATTTTCCGGGCACCAACCACACTTATAATATGCTGTTGTTTTAGATTTATGTTTCCCGATTGAAACAACAGTATCGGGCTATCTATACAATGTTTCAATTTTTCAGGATAAGCATCGTCTTTAAAATACAGGCACTTAATAGTATTGTCTTTAATATATTTTAGTTCATCTTCGGCAGCCTCTAAATGTTGTTTCCCCGACAGTCCATTTATCATAATGCTTCCAATACCATCAATTTTAAGCAGGTTTTGTCGTTTTTCTTTTAAAACAGCTTCTACCGAACCACAATGAGCAATCAATTTTTTAGCTGTGATATCGCCTATTTTTGGCACATGCTGAAGTGCTAAAGTGTAAAGTAATTGCTGTTCTGTCATCTATTTAAATTGATAAGAAACCTAAAAGTAACTAAATTTTACACTGTTAATAAATAATTGGTTCGATATTTTATCCATTCGCAAAAAATTTTAACTTTGTTTCTATGCAACTAGAAACCTACATAAGCGACTTATTATATCGATACGAATGTGTTAGTGTTCCAGGATTCGGAGCTTTTTTAACGCAGCGTGTTTCAGCTAAAATCAACGATACAACAAATACCTTTTATCCACCTAAAAAAACGGTGTCGTTTAATGAACAAATTCAGAAAAACGATGGTTTATTAGCACATTATGTTGCCGATGTAGAAAAAATACCTTTTGAAATTGCTGTTAGTAAAATTGAAGCCCGTGTCAAGACATTAAAATCTTTTTTAATACAAGGGCAAACATTAACTTTTGAAAACATTGGCGAGATTTCTTTGAACAGTGAAAGTAAAGTGGTGTTTGAACCGTCCTATCATCTTAACTATTTAACCGATGCGTTTGGTTTATCTCAATTTGTTTCTCCAAATGTTACACGTGAAATTTACAAGAAAAAGGTTGAAGCCATTGAAAAGCTTATTCCTTTAACCATAACTCCAGAAAATCGCAGGACGCACACTTATTTAAAATATGCGGCTGTTACACTTATCGCTTTAACCCTTGGCGGATTTGGAGTGTCTAATTATTATGTAAATCAAATAGAAGCACATAACCAATTAGCACAGGAAGAAGCCAATGAACAATTGGAAAATAAAATACAAGAAGCCACATTTATAATTAGTAATCCTTTGCCTGCGGCAACCCTAAATGTTAAAAAGCAAGCGGGAATTTATCATATTGTTGCAGGTGCTTTTAGAGTTGAAGAAAACTCCACTAAAAAAGTCATGCAATTGAGAGATGAAGGTTTTAGCGCGAGAAAAATTGGTGTCAATAAATATGGCTTACATGAAGTTGTTTATGAAAGTTTCGAAGATAGGATAGAAGCCTTAACAGCCTTACGAAGCATTAGAAAGGCTCATAATTCTGATGCGTGGTTATTGGTAAAATCACTTTAATTCTCTTTTTCTTTATTCCTATTTAAAAGCATCTTACCTTTGCCGCTTGTTTAAAAATCTAAATGATGCACGCAAAAACACCAACACAATCCAGAACCATAATGACCGATTTGGTTTTACCAAGTGAAACCAATCCCTTGAACAATTTATTTGGTGGCGAACTGCTCGCTAGAATGGATCGTGCTGCCAGTATTGCTGCCAGACGCCATTCAAGACGTATCGTCGTTACGGCTTCTGTAAATCATGTGGCTTTTAATCGTTCCATCCCATTAGGAAGTGTGGTAACTGTTGAAGCTAAAGTGTCAAGGGCCTTTAAAAGCTCTATGGAAGTGTATATTGATGTTTGGCTTGATGATATGGAGTCTGGTATAAAAACTAAAGCCAACGAAGCTATTTACACCTTTGTTGCCGTAGATGAATCTGGCAGGCCTGTTAAAATCTCAGAATTAAACCCAGAATCCGATTTAGAAAAAGAACGCTTTAATGCTGCTTTGCGACGTAAACAATTAAGTTTGGTATTGGCCGGAAAAATGAAACCAAATGATGCTACAGAGTTAAAAGCGTTGTTTGCATAGCTGAAGATTTAATGTGTGAGATGTTGAAATAATCCCGATAATTATCGGGACAGCATGACTTCTTCACATTTTATAGATCCATTCGGATGGATTTTGAGTGTTGCTTTCTTTAAATACGCTAAAACTTAATATGGTTTGCCCATTAGATGGATTTGTAAAAACTTCGCCTATATTTTGTTTAGTGGTTACTTTATCTCCCTTTTTCACATATACTTTGCCCAAATTTTTATAAGCTGTAAAATAGTTGCCATGTTGTATTAAAACCGTTGGATTCCCATTTTTTATAATAATGACCCGACTAACAACACCATCAAAAACAGCGCGTACTTTAGCATTTCTTTCGGTAGCTATGCGTACACCATTACTTTGTATGGTGGCCGATTTAACAATTGGGTGACGCTGCTTCCCATAACGCAGTTTAACAAATCCTTTTTCTACTGGCCAAGGTAAGCTTCCCTTATTGGATACAAAGTTGGTGGCTAACACCTTTTCTTCAGGTTTTAATGCAAAACCAGCTGTACTTGAAGCTTTCCCTGCTTTTTTATTGGAACTTGCAATAGCGGCTTTAATGATCTTCTCAATTTCCCGATCAATTTTATTAGCTTCTTGCTGCTTTGCCCTAATCTGTGCAGTATATTTATTTAAGTCCTTTTTGATTGTATTCATTAAGGATTCGTGTTGGGTCTGCTCGGTTAATAGTGTTTTTTGAGCAATCTTATTTTCGGCAATAAGTTTTTGCTTGTCCTCCTTTTGCTTTAACAGATTTTTATTTATGCTTTGAAGTTCTGCTGTTTTTGTTTTTATGGCTTCGCCTTGCTGTTTTTGATAATCGGCATATTGTTTTATATACTGTAGCCGTTTATACGCCTGATCAAAATTACTAGAAGATAATAAAAACATGATTCTACTGTGCTCATTCTTGCTTTTATAGGACTTTACAATCATCGCAGCATAGTTGTCTTTAAGCACTTTTAATTCATCTCTTAAGTTTGTGATTTTCTTTTGATTGGCATTGATTTCACGTGTCAATAAATTAGCTTGTTGATTTGTGACTTTAATTAAATTGCTACGAACACTAATTTTGTAGTTTAAATCTTCAATTAGTGACAATTGAGATTTTTCTTTGGACTTATTTTTAAAAACAAGTTCATTAATTTGCTGAATTTCTTTGCGAAGTCCTTGCCGGCGTTGTTCCAACTCCTGCTGTTTATTACTTTGAGAATACAGCAAAGTGTTCCCGAGTAAAAAAACAAGAATCAACAATAACTTATATGAAGGCTTGTTGTTACTAATCATTTAAGCGTTATTTCGTCATATCCCGATGGGATTTTAAACGGAAAGCGTAAGTCTTCATTCAACTTTACCGCCTTGAATTCCAAGTCTAAAATAGTTTCGTCATGATTGTCTAAAGCAATTACTTTTATACGCTCTGGAAGCGTTTGCTTATCTATATCTTGATACGCTAAATAATCTATTTGCAACATTCTTGCTTTTTCAGGTTGTGCCAGCTGCTGTGAATCAATCTTAAAATGTGACGGATTTAATAAAAAGAAAATTTCGAACCATTGGTTTGAGGTTTTTGGTTGTAATACATAGGATTCTTCATGAACAGAAACACTATAATCTTTGTCTTTTAAGCTATGTAAGGCTTCGCCCAACAATAAATTCTGAACTTTTTGAAAATCCAATTCTGTTCCCAGCAAATTACTCAAGTATTTGAAATCTCCATCAAAAAAAGTATTATCCAATTTGTTATAAAACCTTACTTTTTCTGGTGTTATTAATACTTTAATCACTGAAATTGGTGTCGACATGAGTAATATTTTTTTGTCCTTTTCCATTCTCAAATTCACCGTATAACCTTGTTCTTCATTGCCTTGGGTAACGTCAATTTTTACTCTAGATGCGAGTGTTTTAAAAGTTGCTTCTTTCTTTGTATTTTCTCGAATAAGTTGTTTTGCCGAAAGATTAAAATTAGCATTCCCTGTATTTATTGTCTTTGTCGATTTACAACCTTCCCCGAGAATAAGAAACAGCAATAAAATGATAGATATATGAAGATTGTTTTTCATTAGTTGGGGCTTTCTAATTGTTTCGCTTTATCACTAAACGTTTTCGCTTTGCTTGTATTGTTTAACAACGTATATGCTATACTTAACTGTTTGTAAAAATCGGACTCCATTTTAGGGTCTTCTATAATATAATCTAAACCCATTTCAAGAACCTCAACCGCTTCATTTGCTTTCTTTAAATTATTCAAAGCGACGCCATTAATTAAATATAATATGGGTTGTGAAGGATAGTTTTGAAGTGCGTTATGGCTTTCATCCTGTGCCACTTCATACTGCCCTAAATCAATTTCCAGCAACAAAATGTTACGCAAAATACCAAAATTACCGTCTTCAATATTTATGGCTTTTTTGTAATATTCTAACGCTTTAGCCTTGTCTTCTTTTAACACATAATATTGTGCAACCTCAACATACGTTTTTCCATTATTGCTATCGCCCACTAAGGTTGTGACTTCTACTAAATCTGATTCGTATTGCGGATTCTGACTCACAAATTTTACAAAATCTGAAAGGACCAATAGTTTCGCATCAGGTTTAATTTTATTGCTGTTAAGCACAATCTTCATAGACGCTATGGCTTTATCTGTACTATTATCATCTATATAAAATTTGTACAATGCCAAATGGACTAATTGAGAATTTGGATTAATTTCCAGTAACTTCTTTGCTGTTTCAAAGGCTTTTTCTTTTTCATTATTTTCACTATATCTAAAAATGAGGGCTAGATAATTGGATTCTTCATCTGGGTTATCCTCAACGCGATCTTCGAGATTCTCAATTTGATCCTTCTTGCGTCCAGTAGCTGCATATATTTGATTTCGTAATAGATCTCTGTTGCTTGATATTCCCAGTTCCCGATCGAGTTCATCCAAAACCTTTAAAGCTTCTTTATATTCCTTTGTTCTCATATAAAGTGCTGCCAGATCTTCTTTATAATCCGGATGATATTTAACTAATTGTTTTACCGTTTTAATCGCTTTATCATATTCGTTTTGTTGCGTGTATACTTCATATAGTTCATCGAGATACCATTCGTTATCCGGCTCTTTATTTACTGCTTTTTTCAGGGCATTTTCGGCCTCTCCAAAGTTTTTAAGCTTATTGTAATTCTTCCCTAATTCAAAATAAGCAACAGATTCTGAATTATCCAATGCGATACATTTTAAAAGTGCTTCGACAGCTCTATCGTAATTTTCGATACCCTTTTGCTTTAGGGCTTCAAAAAATAGTTCCTGATATTGGTCTTCTATATCTCCTAAATCGTCATCTGGTTTTTTATTAAAATCGACTTGGGCAAAGTTATACTGCGGAAAGAAAAGCAATCCGAAGAGAAAAAGTGCTATGTAGGTTTTCAATTGCATAAACAAATTACACTCTAAAACTAGTGGTTTTATATAGGAACTGTACTAATATTAATTTCTTTTTAACAGATTATGAAACTTCTCATATACATTCGAGATGACAACTCCTTATAAATTTTATAATCAAAAATTGTTAATCGTCATTCTTAAATCACTTTATTCCTGTACTTCCAAATCCTCCTGCACCACGAGCAGTTTCCGTTAATTCTTGAACTTCAATCCATGCCGCACGTTCGTGTTTAGATATCACTAATTGTGCCACACGCTCTCCATTTTCAATTGTAAAATCTTCATGAGATAAATTAACAAGAATTACGCCAATCTCGCCTCTATAGTCGGCATCTACTGTTCCTGGGGCATTTAAAACGGTGATTCCATTTTTTGCCGCCAATCCGCTTCTTGGTCGTACTTGGGCTTCATAACCAATAGGCAATTCAATAAACAAACCTGTTTTAACGATGGTTCTTTCTAAAGGTTTTAACGTAATAGCTGCAGATATATTTGCTCGTAAATCCATTCCTGCAGATGCGATGGTTTCGTAATGCGGTAACTTGTGCGTTGATTTGTTGATGATTTTTATATTCATTTTATCTTTTTAATAATCGTTTTAATTCGGTTTTTTCCAACTGCCATATCATTCCAACAAGCAATATTATTAATAGCAGTCCAACATAATAATTCTCTCTAAAAAAGTAAAATGAAATTACCGAGAACGAAACCGATACTACTAAATACAGTCCTATTTTTTTTAAGTTATAAGGGATTGGGTAATACTTTTTCCCAAAATAATAAGACAAAAACACCATACTACTATAAGCAACCAATGTCGCTATTGCTGAACCTTTATAACTTATTATAGGAATAAGCCAAAAATTAAGACCTAGTGTTACAAGAGCCCCAAATACTGAAATATACGCTCCAAATTTAGTCCTATCGGTAATTTTATACCAAACCGAAAGGTTATGATAAATGCCTAAACAGAAATTAGCTATTAGTATTATTGGAACAACCCACATTGCCTCCCAATAGGGTTCATCCCGTATTATTAATAATTTTATCACATCGGCAAAAACGACAACGCTCAACAATATTATCGCGCCAAAAACAACAAAGAATTCTAAAATCCGAGCGTAGTTTTTTTGAGGGTTTTCACTTTTTGAATGTTTAAAAAAGAAAGGCTCAATCCCAAGCTTATAGGCCGTTGCAAAAAGTGTCATAAACAACGCCAATTTATAACATGCGGAATACATCCCGATCTCATGCTCTGCAATATCAGGCGGCAACAATTTATCCAATAAAATTCTGTCGAAAGTTTCGTTTATAGAAAATGCAATGCCTGCAATAAGAACAGGAATGGCGTAACGAATCATCTTTTTCCATAATGCAGAATTAAAGCTGTATTTAATTTTAGTATAAAATGAAGCCATTAGCAGCAACGTAACGCCGCTTGCTATAAGGTTGGCAATAAAGATGTAATTAATTTCGAAATTAGATTTATAAATGTTTTCGAAAAGCGAACCGTTTTTTGCTAAAGACTTTAATCCTAGTAAAAAGAATAGATTCAAAGACAAATTTATAAATACATTGACTATTTTAATAACGGCATATTTAGTCGGTTGTTCGTTTGCTCGAAGCCAAGCAAAAGGAATAATTACCAAAGCATCAAGCAACAATATCCATATTACCAGACTAATGTACTCGCTTTTAATATCTGTAAAATTTGAAATTTGATCTCTAAACACGTATGCCAAAATGAAAAATACAATTGACGTCACAATTAAAGAAACAGCCGAAGTACCTACAACACTTTCTTTATCTTCTTCCTTATTAAAAAACCGAAAAAAAGCGGTCTCCATGCCATAGGCTAGAACCACATTGAATAATACAAACCAGGAGAAAATAATGGATATTTTACCATACTCAGCAACTGAAGATAACACATCTTTAGTGGTGTATAATGGCACTAATAAGAAGCTTAACATCCTTGGTAGGGCTGTTGCTAAACCATAAATAAAAGTTTGCTTAAAAAGTGTTTTGAGTGCGCTCAATGATTGACCGTTTATAGGGCTAAAAATACGTTATTAGTAAACGCTATGCAACCTTACTTATTGTTTGTTAGGTGGTGCGCTTGGATACGCAAGCATCTCTTTTTCTACAATCTTATCCAATTTAAAATACTTGGTTTTATCGCCTTGCTTATAGCTTATTACGCACTCGTTATCTTTTAGTTCGAAAGGTATTTTCTTTGGAATTTTTGGCAATTCATTACCATATTCAGCATTTGGGTCGCTACTCATAATCAAATCTTGCTTTTGATTGAATATGCTTTTAAACCTACCAATGTAAAGTATGCCCTCTTGAGGTGTAGATTCTAATTTAGCGACTTTACCTCTAAAATAAACGCTATCCAGTTTTATAGAGCTATTCCCAGTTTGAATAAATATGTTGATTCCAGATCCGCCACCTTGTATTCCGGCAATCCATTTTTGACAGTAGATTTGTCCGATTTCCAATGGTGCTTTGTCCTGCAGCTTTTGGGCACTAGAGCATTGTGAGAAACCAATAACAACAATGAGCATTGATAGGGAAAAACTAAAGGTTTTTGATGATTTCATTTTTAAGCGCTTTTAAACATTATAAAGATAGAGAAACAATAATTGTTCCATAAAAAAAGCCTTACTAATCCCGATAACTATCGGGAGTAAGGCTTTATATTTATTTGGAAAAGACCTTTCGACTGCGCTCAAGGTGACATTTCATTTTTAATTGTTCAAGGCTTCCGCTATTATATAATTTGACTCGCTCTGCTTCGTCTAATTATTAAGTGCCTCTGCGCCACCAACAATTTCAAGGATTTCGTTGGTAATGGCAGCTTGACGTGCTTTGTTGTAAGTTAATTTTAATTGGTCTCTTAATTCGGTAGCGTTATCGGTTGCTTTGTGCATTGCGGTCATACGCGCACCATGTTCACTGGCAAAAGAATCCCTAACAGATTTATAAAGTTGTGTTTTTAAAGACTTCGGAATTAGTTGTTCAACAATTTCGACTTTAGAAGGTTCAAAAAGATAATCTACATTTGCATTAGTTTCTCCTTCAACCGGAACAATTGGTAAAAATTGCTCTGTTATTACAATTTGAGTTGCGGCATTTTTAAACTTATTATAAACCAATTCGATTTTATCGCATTCGCCATTTACAAATTTTTGCATCAGCATTTCGGCAACTTCAGCAACATTTTCAAAGGTTAAATCGTCAAATACATTACTATTATTAGAGACTACGTTATACTGTTTAGAAAAGGCATCATTTGCTTTCTTTCCGATAGCAACAAAAGACACTTCTTGGTTAGCATATACTTCATTTGCCAATTGGTAAGATTCTTTTATAATGTTAGAATTAAACGCGCCACACAAACCTCTGTTTGATGTTATAGCAACCACAAGCACTTTATTGACGTCTCGTTGGTTGGCAAATTTGCTTCCAGAATCTGCATCTAAAGTGGCGCTTAAACTTTGTAAAAGCTCTGTTAACTTATTTGCATAAGGACGCATTGCTGTAATAGCATCTTGTGCCTTCTTTAACTTTGCAGCCGATACCATTTTCATGGCAGAGGTAATTTGCATCGTTGAAGATACCGATGATATTCTGTTACGTATTTCTTTTAAATTGGCCATATTTTCCTATCCTAAATCCTTTCCAAAGGAAATGACTTATTTTGTTATTATTAAAACCTTTCTTCCCCGTTGGGGAAGTTAGAAGGGGATTAAGCTTTATATTTTGCCGATAAGTCTTTACATACATTTGATAATGTATCGGTAACCTCATCGGTTAATTTACCGGCTTTTAAACTATCTAAAACGTTTCTATGTTTGGCGTTTAAAAATTCGATATAATCCCGTTCAAATTCTTTTACTTTTTCAACAGGAACGTCTCTTAACAAATTTTTAGATCCAGCATAAATAATTGCCACTTGATCTTCAACAGTAAACGGATCGTTCTGCGCTTGCTTTAAGATTTCAACATTACGTTTTCCTTTTTCAATAACGTTCAAAGTTGCAGCATCAAGGTCAGACCCAAACTTTGCAAATGCTTCCAGTTCACGGAATTGTGCTTGATCCAGTTTTAATGTACCGGCTACCTTTTTCATTGATTTAATTTGTGCATTACCACCAACACGCGATACCGAAATCCCTACGTTAATTGCCGGACGTACACCAGAGTTAAATAAATCTGACTCCAAGAAAATCTGTCCATCTGTAATTGAAATTACGTTTGTTGGAATATATGCAGATACATCTCCTGCCTGTGTTTCAATAATTGGCAATGCTGTTAACGAGCCTCCTCCTTTTACGATTGGCTTTAACGAATCTGGAAGATCGTTCATGTTTTTTGCGATATCATCATCGGCAATAACTTTAGCTGCACGCTCTAATAAACGCGAGTGAAGATAGAATACATCTCCAGGATACGCTTCACGTCCCGGTGGGCGACGTAATAATAAGGATACCTCACGATATGCAACGGCTTGTTTAGATAAATCGTCATAAACAATTAAAGCCGGACGACCGGTATCTCTAAAATACTCGCCAATGGCAGCACCTGCAAAAGGAGCATATACTTGCATTGGCGCAGGATCTGATGCGTTTGCAGCAACAATCACTGTGTAAGCCATGGCACCTTTATCCTCTAATGTTTTAGCGATATTTGCTACTGTAGATGCTTTTTGGCCCACAGCTACATATATACAAAATACAGGTTCTCCTGCATCGTAAAATTCTTTTTGATTTAAAATGGTATCAATACAAACAGTTGTTTTACCGGTTTGTCTATCTCCAATAACCAACTCGCGTTGTCCACGACCTACTGGAATCATCGCATCGATAGATTTGATTCCTGTTTGTAATGGCTCGGTTACCGGTTCGCGAAAAATAACACCTGGTGCTTTACGCTCCAAAGGCATTTCGTATAAATCACCACCGATTGGTCCTTTACCATCAATTGGATTTCCAAGTGTATCAACAACACGTCCTACGATTTCATCCCCAACTTTAAGAGAAGCGATACGTTCTGTGCGTTTTACTGTTGCGCCTTCTTTAATGTCTTTAAAAGCACCCAATAATACGACCCCAACGTTATCTTCTTCAAGGTTTAATACAATGCCTTCAAGTCCGTTTTCGAATTCCACCAATTCCCCGTATTGAACATTCGATAGTCCATAAACACGTGCAATACCATCACCAATAGTTAGTACTGTTCCTACTTCATCCAATGACGCTGCTGCCTCAAATCCTGAAAGTTGTTGTTTTAAGATTGCTGATATTTCAGCTGGTTTTACTTCTGCCATTTTATTTAGATATTAGACGTTAGACGTTAGATGTTAGACACATCATTTTGTCTTACCCTTTTAATTTAATGTAAATTCTCTTTTTAATTTGTTGAGCTTGTTTGCGATGCTCGCATTATATTGAATATCTCCAACACGTAACATGAAACCTCCTATAATGCTTTCGTCTATAACGTTTTTTACTTCTACGTCTTTCTTGCCCGTTAGCTCTTTTACTTTAGCCAAAACAATAGCTTTAAGATCATCGGTAATTGCAATAGCCGTTGTTACGGTTGCTACTTCTCTTCCTTTTAGCACATCATATAACTGATTATACTTTGAAGCGACTTCGCTCAAAATATTAAGTCTCTTATTAGTAATAAGCGTATCAATTAAATTAACTGTTATGCTGTTAGAGTTTTTAAAGATTTCCAGTAAAGCTGATTTTTTAATTGCTGAACGCACTACAGGACTTTGAAGCATCTCGCTTAAGTCTTTACTGTCTGCAATCGTATTAGCCATGAGCTTCATGTCATTATTTACAGCCTCTGCCGTGTTTTGACCATTTGCTAAATCTAAAACTGCTTTTGCGTAACGTATTGCTGCTCTTGCTCCCGCCATTTTATAATTAATTTAGTGTTGCTTCACCTAACATAGTCTCAACCAATTCTAATTGTTTTCCTTTGTTAGATAATTCTTCACGTACAACTTTTTCGGCGATATCAATAGCTAATCCAGCAACGTGGCTTTTAAGTTCTGCCATCGCGGCTTTCTTTTCACTTTGAATGGCGGCTTGTGCCTGCTCTATCATTTTGCTTGCTTGTACTTGGGCTTCATCTTTAGCGTCAGTAATCATCTTGCTTTTTAACTCACGCGCCTCTTTAAGCATGGTTTCTCGCTCTACTCTAGCTTCTTTTAAAATACGTTCGTTATCTGCATGAAGATTTTGCATCTCTAGTTTTGCGTTTTCTGCCGATGCTAAAGCTTTAAGTATACCGTCTTCGCGACTACTTACAGCTCCTAAAATTGGTTTCCAAGCAAATTTTCCTAAAATAAATAGTAAAATTAAGAATGAAATTCCTGTCCAAAAAATAAGTCCCCATTCAGGAGTAATTAAATCCATATTGTTTGTTTTTTAACTAATCAATTTTAAAATAAAAACAAGGTGCAACCAACCGTTACACCTTTGTTTTGTTTTATCCAGCTGCGATAAACGACACAACAATTCCAAAAAGTGCTACCGCTTCAATAAACGCGATAAGTACAATTGCAGAACCTTGTAGTTTACCTTGCATTTCTGGTTGACGTGCCATAGCTTCCATAGCTGCGCCACCAATTTTGCCTACACCTATACCACCACCAATTGCGGCTAAACCAGCTCCGATAGCTGCTAAAGGACCGTAATTAACTGCGGCTTCTTGTAATAATGCTAAACTCATAGTTTGAAATATTTAAAAATTAATTAATGTTCTTCTTCTAATGCTTGCCCAAAATACAATGCCGAAAGCAAAGTAAATATATAGGCTTGTATTGCTACCACCAATACTTCAATAACGCTAATAAATACAGCGAATAAAACTGACCCTATTCCAACTACTGCGCTTTGAAAAATAAATACTAATGATATTAAACTTAATATAATTACGTGTCCTGCTGTTATGTTAGCAAATAGTCTTATCATAAGCGCTATCGGCTTTACGAACATGCCAATTATTTCTATTGGTGCTAAAAACAACTTCATTGGCACAGGCAGACCTGGCATCCAGAGTATGTGTTTCCAATAATACTTTTTACTACTAAATAATGTAACTATAAACGTAATAGCTGCCAAAGTAAATGTAAATGCTATATTACCACTTAAGTTACTACTAAATGGGAAAAATGGAATTAACCCAAATATATTATTCAGCCAAATAAAGAAAAATATGGTTAATAAATATGGCATGTATTTATGATACTTTTTCGCTCCAATATTTGGTATTGCAACCTCATCTCGAATAAAAAGAATGATAGGTTCCATGAACCGAGCAATACCACTAGGCATATTTTGAGATGATTTTTTATAAGATCGTGCAGCGGTTAAAAAGATTAATAGAATAACTATCACAGACAAAAACATTGAAAACACATTTTTGGTAATAGATAGATCTAAAGGTCTTACTGCATTTTCTGGATGATGTTTTGCATCAAACGAAACAGATGTTGCATCGCTATTTAATTGGTATATTTTTTCATGTAGATTTACAAATTTCGATCCTTTTTTTTCTACTATTGTTTTCCCCTCAATGTCATGATGAAATTCGCTGGACATAAAGGTAACCAAGCCATTGTCTGTCCATAATATTACTGGGAGTGGAATTGAAATATCTCCAGCCACATGAAACCCATGGCTGTCCTTTATATGATGAAAAATAAGTTCTTTAGTGTCGAAAGGCTCATTTTGTTTTGATTCGTTTTCAGAAGCATATCCAAAAAAAGATATTGAAAGAAAAAAGCTTAATAAAAGTGTCTTAAAAGTATTGATTTGCATCAGTTTGTCTAATTAAAAATACCTTGTGTAAAATTCGGTGCAAATATACATTCATTATATTAATTGACAAACTAAAATTTATCATAGTTTAGCTTTTTTGCATAAACTTATTTAGACTAAAAATTTCAAACGTTAGAAACAAGAAATATGGAATAAAAAAATTAAAAACCTCTAGTTGTGTATTGCTAGATGTTTTTAGAAATAATGGTAGCAATAATACAATTGCAAGTGCCATTTTAATAATAGTTAAAATTAAGAAAATTTTAAGCATATCCTGGTTTTGTCTTTGTGAATAATGCTTTAATAGAGAAAAAACAATAAATACTAAAACTGAATTAAATGCATAAATAACCCAAAGTGGAATAATTAATTCGCCTTCAAAAAATTGATTTAGAATATAGACATGCATTCCGAAAAGTACCGCAGAAAATATTAAAAGCTGAATTAAGAGACTTCCTATTTCTTTAATCATTTAGATTTATTTTGTTTGTTTGAAGATTTTGATACTTGGTGTATTACACTATATAGAGATAATCCGATTGATGCGAACGAACAAATAATGGTAAATATTTGATATTTGTTTGGGTAATGCTCGTCAAGTTTTGTTCCTGCAAATACGCCTAAAGCAATTATTACAAGCATTTGAAAACCTATACCAGTAAAACGCGCATAATTGTTAAGCCGTTCTTTCGGTTTCTGTTCTTGGTTTTTGTGGTTCTCTTTGTTGTTCTCTTTTTTGTTCAATTTTATTAAATTCTTTTACAGCGCCTTTCATCATGCAAGTCACATTAAATGTGGCACCAGGTTCCACGGATAGTTTCCCAACGACAACTTCGCCTTCAATATGCGACGACGTTTTTAATGTTAGGGTACCGGATAGTGCGAGTTTTCCTGAAAATTTGCCCTCAAAATGGGCGTCTGTCCCTTGTAAAGTTCCTTTAATATGGCCTGATTTACCAACCACCACTTTACCATTAGTTTTTAAATTGCCTTCTACAACACCATCGATTCTAAAATCGCCTTCGCTCATTAAGTCGCCAACAATTTTAGTGCCTTTAGATATAATGTTTTGGTTTGATGTAGTTTCCATAGGTTGCTTGTCTTTTTTGTTATCAGAGAACATAGTGAATGAATTTTAGTTATTACTGATGTTTAAATACGCATCTAAATTCTTGTGAATTTGGACGATTTGATAATTTGCAGATGAAATTACAAAGTCAGGTTTTTCAATTTTATTTCGGTCTTCCTCTTTTAATAGTAAATTAAACATTTTCGCTTCATCAACATATTCTAATCCATGAATTAATACAAAGGTTGTGTCTGGATTATAAACATCAACCGAGACACTTACGTTTCTAAAGTGCGAACGATTTATAACCTCATTTAAGGTCGTTACAAAGTTACTAATTTCTTCTGAAGTAGCATTTGTAAACTGGTAGACTGCTTTAAAAGCTTTCACACCGACATCATCCACAAATTCTTTGTTTGTTAATTTTGGCAGTACATTAATCGAAATATCTTCTGCTTGTTTCCCTTCAAGACTATTTGGGTAATTTAAGGCAACAAAATTAATGGCCTTGGTGTATTCAATATAACCATAAAGGCGTCCTGTTGCTGTTGCTTTTAGCAATTCGAATTTCGGGATAATGGCGTCGCCGTCAAATGCATTTATATATTCGTCACATTTTAAAATAACATCGGCATACTCCTGCTTTTCGTGTTGCTCATATAAACCCTTGTAAACACTTTCGGGGCTATTCTCATCTTTTAACAATGCCAATTCTGGATTGTTTAATATGGTTGCATAGCGCGATTCTGGATAGTTTGAAACGATATCATTTTTAGTAATCTCTGCTTCATCATTTTGACCTAAAAGCGCATATATTTTATATAAATTATACTTCGCTGGTAATATTAAGCGCTCTTCAGGATTGTTGCTTAATAATAATTGTAATTTGCTTTTTGCAAGATTATATTCTTTAAATTTTTCTTTATAAATTAATCCTAACTGGTAGTATGCATAGTTTCTGTCTTTAGCGATACTGTCTATTTCTTTTTCTTCTGAAGGGATTTTTGATATATAGAACTGTGGATCGAACAGCTCCTCATCGGTTGCCGACGTAAAAGCATCGGTGGTTAATGTGTTATTATTTATTCCCGTGGTATTTTTAGTGGCCCATCTCCAGTCATCTTCAAGTACGCGATCGCCCCAGACTTTAACAAACTCGTTTTTGCCATAGGCTACCGTGGTTTGATTATAGAAATAAAAAGCTGCGGCCTGTGTTGGTGATGCGCCTCTTGCAAATCCGCCTTGCTTGACATTCCCAAACTTTGTATCGGCAGTAACCAATCCAGTGTTACGCTCTGCAGCTTCTTGCTCTAACTTTTCCTGTTCGGCTTCTTCTTTTAATGTATTGGTATACGATTCGAAAAACAACAATCTCTCGGCTTCAGATAAACTTACTAAATCCAAAATGCTATCATTGGCTCGTGCGATATCCTCGTAATAAATGACATCTTCAAGATTATCCCTTTTGCGTTTAATTATCCTGTATGGTTTGGAGTTTAAGGTTAGATTATTCATTGTGCTATCGTAGTATGCTCCCGCAATACTGTATAGCGCATAATCAAAACTCATATCGCCAAGCGCTTGGTAATTTTTTGCCTTTAATACTTTGTCTTGGGATGGTTCTCTTAATGATTTATTAAAGTATGTTTCTGCAAGGCTATCCAATTGATTTCTATTATGGAATTGTGCGATTTGATGGTAAATTCTATCAAGATATGACCTGTTTTCCCGATCCTCTTCTAATTCGGTAAGAAACTCTAAAAACTCTTGTGAGTTGCCGTAATTAGGGTCAAAATTTCTGGCTTTTTCAATATGTGCAGCAATTAAATATATTCTTGGCGTTTTGCGATTAAGTTCAATAACCTTATCGAAAGCAACATTGGCACTGTCTTTATAACCCAATTTGTTATATAATTGTCCTTGTATATAACGATAGCGACCGCGTTCATCATGGCTTTTTGTAGCATTCGATGCTGTTTCAAGTTGCGTTATCGCACTATCAATTTGTTTTGTATTAATATAAGCTTGTGCCAACATGGATGTAGCATCGGCTAGGTCTTGACTTTTAAGTTCTTCTTCTTCTAAAAGGCGTTCAAGATTTTTAATTGCTAAATCATCATTCTCTAAACGTAAGTTCGTTTTCTCCCGCCATATCTTCGCCTGGTTTATTTTGTCGCTAGCAGGATACTTATAAAGAATATAATTAAAAGCTTCAAGTGCTGGTACAAAACGCTGGTCAAAATATCGCGCCTTTCCTAACAGCAAATACGCCTCGTCTATTTGAGGATTTTTCTCTTTGCCTTTAATATTCATACTATGCTTTTGAATAGCTTTTACAGCTTTTTCTTCGGCTCTTTCAAAATTTTCATTTTTAGATTGTCCGGGCAGTATAACTTCATCACTAATTTGCATCCGCTCAATAGGAAGGATATCCCAATAATTATCATTATAAGCTTCATTAAGGGATGTTCTGCCTTGTTCTAAAGCAATATGCCCATTATAAAGGATGTTGTATTCTGTAGATACAGCGTGGATATTTCTACTAACAAAACTGTCTTTTTTTCGTGAACAATTCGAGATAAATATAGTAGCAATCGCTAAAACAAGTATGGTTTTAAAAGATGTTTTCAAGGTCAGATTATTTAGTCTAATAAATAACTATAAACTCTTGCTATTATTATACAATAACGGCATAAGAACGTAAAAATAAGCATCTTTTTGGATTTACCTATAAAAACAAACGTCTTTTAGGCGAAGTGTTAACCTGCAAAATGTAATTCTAATTCTTTTAAAGTTGCCTCGCTGGTTTGCAAATCTTTAATTATTTCGCCTTTTTCCAGTACAACGATGCGTTCGCAAACATCTGTAACATGCATTAAATCGTGACTGGAAATAAGTATGGTTACGTTTCTATTTTCTGTTAGGCCTTTTATAATTTGTTTTAAGCGAATTTGTGTTGTCGGATCTAAATTCGCAAAAGGTTCGTCGAGAATAATCACTTCTGGATTTCCAATTAATGCGGCAACGATACCTGCCTTTTTTTGATTCCCTTTGCTTAAATCACGTAAGTACTTTTTCTGTCCAAGGATTTCGCCATGAAAAAAGTCGTCAAACTGTGCTAACAAAGCATCGACATCGGCTTTATTCTGATTGCGTAATTCGCCAATAAAATAAAAATATTCTTCTGCAGTTAAATATCCTATTAAAAAGCTTTCATCAATAAATGACGATGTAAATGGTTTCCAGTCTTCGCTTTCATTTACTAAAATAGTATTGTTTTTTATGTGCCCAGAAGTTGGCCGAATTAAATCTAGCAACAAACTGAAAAAAGTTGTTTTTCCTGCACCATTATTACCTACCAAACCAAAACTTTGCCCTTTTGGAATATCAAGGTGTTCAATGTTTAAAACTGATGTAGATCCGTATGTTTTATTAAGGTTGGTTGCGTTTATCATAATAATCTTAATTAATTGTCCTGACTGAAAGCATCAATCATTTTGTATTTAGATGTTAGGTATTTGGCGGTTATAAATGTCATAAGTTTTTGATGGAAAACAATTCCTGTGAGTCCGCAAACGATTAAAGCGGTGATGCCTGCTTCAAAGTTTATTAAAAAATGAAATATTGAAAATATCGCTATTGGAAATAACATTAACGGGATCCCAACCAACCACTGTACGGCTCCTGTGCCTTGATAATTAAATGCTGCACGTTGGTTTAAATCTATTTTTTTTCTGTTAAACGATCCCGCATATAAAATCACATGTGTGTTAACGCCAATATTATAAATAGCCGCAGCAAAATGTGCCAATAGAATTTTCCAACCAAAATAAACATAAGGAATACTCAATACAAAAAGGATCACAACACTTAACGCCATGAGCATAAATTTTGATTTTAAATATTGTTGGTATTTAATATTCTGGCTCATCAGCATTTTATAATAACCGCTATCCCAGGCAGGAATAAATTGCCCAAAGTTGATTAAGAATATGCCTGTGACAAAAATCCCGACAAAACCATATAGGAATACCATATCCTGATATGCC
Organism: uncultured Flavobacteriaceae bacterium; assembly: GCA_964195015.1. Classification (GTDB taxonomy): domain Bacteria; phylum Bacteroidota; class Bacteroidia; order Flavobacteriales; family Flavobacteriaceae; genus CAXMOQ01. Next base: position 26,671 of record CAXMOQ010000013.1, read on the forward strand.
GGATTAGGGTAAAAGAATAAGCCGTAAAGCAATCCAATGATTAAAATAAATATGGCTGATTTTGGCCTTTTATTTCTCCATAATAATTTTAAGTCTAATTGCATGAAAGGTGCAACATCCCCGAATCTTCGTGTCCAGGCCAGGTCTGATGTTTTTGCCTCTTGCGTTTTAGCTTTAAGTGAATTGTCTATATATAACTTACTTTTTAAGAGTCTGAAATTATAATAGTACAACACCAGTAAAATAGCAAAAGGAATAACTATTAAACCCGGATTATCGGCTATGTTAAGAATTGCTTTTGATATAATTTCTGAAAAGGAAACCACATTAAAATAATTAAGCGCAAACAAGAGTCCGGCAAAAGATAGTATCGGTAAAAATGACAATTCGGTTTCGGCAGAAAGGCTTTCAACTATAAAATTTAGAAAATTGATGATTACCGTTATAATTAATAATATAACCATCCAGGATATAACCATTGCTGTATTATAATCATTAATAAGCAACATTACGCCAAAAGGGGCAATAGCAAATAATGGCAGGAAATTAAAAAATGACAATGCCGATTTTCCCAATACATAATGAACAATTTTATGCTTTCCAATAGGGAGCATGAGCAACGGTTTTACGCTCATGACTGGAAGCTTTTGGAAGAAAAAACGAATTAATAAGTCGGCTAAAATCCAATGGAATAAAAAACCGTTAACCATTAAAAATGGATCTTCATTTGGAAACATCTTTTTTAATGCAGGAAATAAAGCTATTCCCATAATTAAAAACATGACCAAAAAATAAAGTGCGAAAAACGCCATTAAGATTTTTAATGCGAGGCTTTTTCCGAAACTAGCTGATCTGAAAAATGATTTCCACTCTAAACTTAAAAAATATTTAATCATACTGCTGTTGGTTATGTACAGTTCATTAGTAAATGAATTACTAAAATTGTTACAAACAAATTTAAAATTTCAAACCCGAGTTCACTACTTTTGTTAAAAATTATTTCAATGCCACATTTTCACAAACTCCCTATAAACGATATCCATAGAGAAACCGAAGCCAGTGTTACCATAAGTTTTGATGTGCCCCAAGACTTAAAAGACACCTTTGCTTTTAAAGCCGGGCAATACATTACGTTAAAAACCACAGTTAATGGCAATGAAGTGCGGCGCGATTACTCCTTGTGTTCATCGCCTAAAAGTGGCGAGCTTAAAGTTGCCGTAAAAGAAGTTAAAGATGGAACGTTTTCGGCTTATGCCAATCATCAATTACAAGTTGGAGATGTGTTGGAAGTCGCTCCACCAAAAGGGCGCTTTATTTTTACACCTAACGATTCCAAAACCAAAAACATTGCTGCATTTACTGCAGGAAGTGGCATTACGCCCATATTGAGTATTTTAAAATGCGCTTTAGAAGAAGAAGTGCATAGTAAAGTTATTCTGGTTTACGGTAATAAAACCACAAAAGACACCATGTTCCTAAACGAACTTTTAGAACTTCAGCATCAATATAGCAAGCGACTATCTGTTCAGTTTGTTTTTAGCCAGACAGATGAAGACGATGCTATTTTTGGACGTATAGAAAAAAGTACCGTTAATTATGTGATGAAGAACAAACACAAGCATGTAGAGGTCGATGCCTTTTATTTATGTGGTCCTGAAAGTATGATTTATACAGTAAAGGATGTATTAGCAGATCATGATATTGACGAGAACCGTATTTTTTTCGAACTCTTTAAAGCGGCAAAACCTGTAGAAATTGAAGAAAGCACAGGAACAAGTGATAACACAAAAATTACAGTTATTGTAGATGAAGAAGAATTTACTTTTGAAATGTCTCAAAAACAATCCATTCTTGAAGCTGCTTTAGATGAAGATCTAGATGCACCTTACTCTTGTCAAGGTGGTATTTGCAGTAGTTGCATTGCACGCCTAACCGAAGGTGAAGCTACCATGCGGCAAAACAATATTTTAACCGATAGCGAATTGGCAGAAGGTTTAATTTTAACCTGTCAAGCGCATCCAACCACGCCAACGGTTGTTGTAGATTATGATGATGTGTAGTTTTAGGCATTAGATGATAGACCGCTTCGCTATTAGATAATAGACTCTATCTTCTCAATTATAGTTTTTGGAAGAATGCTTCGTGACGCTTCAATGTAGGTTTCAGGATATTTGTTCCCGTAAATGGAGGTTGGTATTAGTGGAAATTGCTTTCTGTCTGACAATAAAGCGTAATCTTTAGGTTGACTAAAAGAAGAAAAACCCGCAAAAGGATGCGTTACACCCCAAATGGTAATCACCTTTACACCTAACATGACTGCCAAATGGGCATTGCCGGAATCCATAGACAACATCACATCCAGATTTGAAATCACATCCAACTCTTCATCAAGCGAAAGTTTTCCTGCGATACTAATAACATTATCAAATTTATTTTCAAATGTGTTTAAAGCTTCTATTTCCTTTTGGCCTCCACCAAACAACACAACTTTATAAGTATTCGAAAGCGTTTCAATAACTGTTTCCATGAGATCTAAAGGGTACATTTTAGACTTATAAGTTGCAAAAGGCGCAATGCCAATCCATTTTTTTGAATCCACGCCAACAATAGCCCTGGATTTATCATTTAGTTTTGCTCTTTCAGGACATGTTGGATTGGACAAATCCAGTTTAAAGCCAAGGGTTTCAAAAACATCGGCATAACGTTGATGTGTGGTTTTTAACTGTTCAAATTTATTCCCCGAAATCAGTGCTTTTTTTTCTGTTCTTCCTTTATCAATTTGAATGAAAGTCTTTCCGAATAAGAATAGTTTTAAAATCTTTGTTCGTAATACATTATGTAAATCGGCAACGGCATCAATATTTAACTTTTTAAGTGCTTTTGAAAGTTTAAACAACCCAAAAATTCCTTTGTGTTTCCCATTTAAATCCGCTGGAAAAACCGAGACATTAGGCAAATCTCTAAAAAAAGGGGTGAAAAATACTCGCGTAAGTACCGTAATGTTTACATCTGGATATTGTTGCGAAAATGCCCTCAAAACAGGAACTATCATGGCCACATCTCCCATGGCTGAAAGGCGAATTACGAGGATATGTTTTGGTGTTTTTGGCATCTCAACTTGCTGGATAAGATCCTGAATCAAGTTCAGGATGACAAATTGTTATTTCTGCCCTCTTAACACAGGGTTCAATTCATCGTCATTGTACATTTTCATTTGTTTATAAACTTTCATGTACTTATCTCCATTTTCAATATCGCTTAATAAGGTGTCAATGGCAGTCGATAAATCTATGCGTTGTTCCAATAAAACATCAAGCTTTGTTTGGCAAGCTGTTCTATGTGCATCTGAAGCATCAGTTCGAGTGGCTTCTTCATTCATGTGATACACTTTTAAAGCCAAAATAGACAGTCTATCTATGCCCCAAGCTGGACTTTCAGTATTAATTGTTGCGTCCGATTTAACATCAACATGCTTATATTCTTCTAAAAAATAGCTATCAATATACTCCACCATATCTGTTCTATCTTGATTTGAAGCATCAATTTGACGCTTCAGTTTTAAAGCCGCAACAGGATCTATTTGTGGATCGCGAATAATATCTTCGTAATGCCATTGCACCGTATCTATCCAACATTTACGGTATAACAAGTGTTCCAGCAAATTAGTTTCCTTATCATACACATTCACAAAAGACTGATCTACGGTGTTTATAATGTGATATTTTTCTATAACATCCTGAAATATTTTATTGGCTTTACTTGTAAACATGGTGTATTAATTTTAAACGCAAACCTACGAAAATTCTATAAAAAGAAGACAAAAATAAGATGTAGGTTCTCGTTCCCTTTTCTTTAAAATAGACGTGTTAAACGTAAATATACTTCTAATTAATTAACTTTACCATTCAAGAATAGAGACTGAACATTATGCATATCCACAATTTATCTGAAGAAAATTCGATTTTAAATTCTTTTATTTCTGAAATAAGAAATGTCACGGTTCAAAAAGACAGCATGCGTTTTAGGCGAAACATAGAACGGATTGGAGAAATATTAGGTTATGAAATGAGCAAGGTTCTTGATTATAATGCTTCAACCGTTACAACGCCTTTAGGCACGAGTAACATGAATTTATTGGAAAATGATATTGTGTTGTGTTCTATTTTAAGAGCTGGTGTGCCTTTTCATAACGGTTTGCTTAATTATTTTGATGCTTCCGAAAACGCTTTTATTTCGGCATATCGCCATCATAAAGATGATTCTGAAAATTTTGAAATTGTTATTGAATATTTAGCCTGTCCAAGTCTTGAAAATAAAACGCTCATACTCGCCGATCCCATGTTAGCCACGGGACGATCTATGGTAAATGCTTTTGAAGCCTTAAAGCCTTTCGGGAATCCGAAGAACATTCATTTAGTGAGTGTTATTGGTGCTCAAGATGGTGTGGATTATATTGAAAACCATTTTTCTGGAAATGCGCATTTATGGATTGCAACCATTGATGAGGAGCTTAATGATAAAGGCTATATTGTTCCCGGTCTTGGTGATGCCGGCGATTTATCGTTTGGTAGTAAGTTACAGCATTAACAGCACAACTGGTGTTATAATCAAAACAAGCAGAAAGACCTCTTTAAACCATTTTTCAGTAATAGTCTCTATATAATTTGTGATTATAATGGCCAATGGTGCAAACAGAAACAGAAATTCGCTCCCGCTTTTTTGTGGTGATATGACCACAATTGTAAACGCAATTAATGCAGCCACTAAAATGGTTTTAAAAGAAGGTCTGAATTTCTTCCTTTTTCTTTTAATCCCTTTTAAGTAAAACACCATAGACCAGATACCAAAGGATAATATGATGGTAACAGCAATAATATATTGAATCGTATTATAGATACTAAAATCATAACTTATTTCCGGTAATGTATTAAATACTTCAAAAAAGCTGTCATGTACAACTACGGAATAGCAAGTTGCTATAATAAAAACCACAATTAAACCCATAAAAGGAATGATCCAGTTTTTAATCTTGTTATCGGTGTAAAATAATAACGTAACAAATATTAAAATGAAAAATAGAATCGCCCAAAAATAAAACAGGCAAGCTATTGCTATCCAAAACGCGGCATCAAACAATTTCTTTTTAACACTGATTTGTGTGCGTAAACTTATTAGCCTTCGCAGTGCCAACAACACAAAAAAATTGGCAAAAATGATGTTGGCGTTTAGCATGGTTTGCGGAATTGATGCCAAAAACAAACTAAACAACAAGATTTCGTAATTACTTTTTTTTGTTAAATTATTTTTGCTGACAATAAAATTAAGCGTTAAAATAGAGGTATAGCAAATAAAAAACACAAAGGCCTGCTCAATAACATAGCTTGTAGAGATGGGTTCATTTACAAGCTTAACTTTAGCAATAATAAACGCTAAAAGTGTAATAAAAAACACAATCAAAAAATTTATTGGTTTAGATTTACTAAAAATGCTTGTTATCATTAACTGTTTTTGTATTTTTGCTAGGTAAATATACTACACTATGAAAGATTTCTTTTACGCCATACAAGATTTATTTGTTGACTATCTTTTTTGGCCTTTTGATGTTCTTAGAGAACTTGAATTATCAAGCTGGTTTGGTGCCAATACTATATCTTGGATATTTGCTGTTATAGGTTTAGTGGCCTTTGTTTATTGGATGAATAAATTAAAGGGGTACAACGACAATAACGAAGAAGATAAAAGTGTTTCTGCACACTCTTATTTATAAATCGAATCCGATATCTTTACGATAATTCATCTTATCAAACTGTATTTTCTCAATACTTTGATATGATTTTTTCAAGGCTTCTTGGTGCGAATTTCCATAAGAGGTAATTGCCATCACGCGACCTCCTGTTGTAATTACTGTTCCGTTTTCTTGTGTGGCTCCCGCATGAAATACAAGAGAATCTGTAATGGTCTCAAAACCTGATATTTCTTTTCCTTTTTCATACGTTTCGGGATACCCTCCGGAGACTAACATGACTGTTGTTGCGGTGCGCTCATCAATCTCTATTTCAATTTCGTTTAAGGTTTCGCTTGAAATCGCCTGAAAGATTTCTGCCAAATCATTCTTTAAAAGTGGTAAAACAACTTCGGTTTCAGGATCTCCCATTCTTACATTGTATTCAATCACTTTGGGGTCGTCACCTACTTTAATCAGTCCAATAAACACAAATCCTTTGTAGGGTAAATTGTCCTTTTGAAGCCCTTGAATGGTTGGTTTTACAATACGTTCTTCGATTTTTTGCATCAATACATCATCTACAAAAGGCACAGGAGAGATAGCGCCCATGCCGCCTGTATTTAATCCTGTATCGCCTTCGCCAATGCGTTTATAATCTTTAGCGGTTGGAAGTATTTTATAGTGTTTTCCATCAGTTAACACAAAACAACTTAATTCAATGCCATCCAAAAATTCTTCAATGACCACTTTAGAGCTTGCATTACCAAATTTAGCATCAACAAGCATGCTTTTTAATTCGGCTTTTGCTTCTTCTAGATCATTTATAATTAAAACGCCTTTCCCTGCTGCCAAACCATCAGCTTTAAGAACATAAGGCGGCTTTAGGCTTTCTAAAAACCGATAGCCTTTTTCTACATTCTCTTTTGTAAAACTTTCATACGCTGCAGTCGGGATATTATGACGGTATAAGAACTCTTTGGCAAACTCTTTACTGCCTTCCAATTGCGCAGCTTCTTTTTCCGGACCAATTACAGCAACATGTTTCAAAGCTTCATCATTCAAAAAGAAATCATGAACGCCAAGTACTAAAGGGTCTTCTGGTCCAACCACAACCATATCGATATTTTTTGATAGTACTAATTCTTTTATGGCATTAAAATCGGTTACTTTTATGTCTATATTCGTGGCGATTTGGGCAGTTCCTGAATTTCCAGGAGCTACATAAAGCTTTTGACATAATGGGCTCTGATCGATTTTCCAGGCGAAGGTGTGTTCTCTTCCGCCAGAACCAAGAATTAAAATAGTCATGTGGTGTGGTGTTTGGAGCAAAAATAAAACTAATGTCACGAATACACGAATGTTTTTTATTTACTTTACATAAATTATTTTTTAGTTTGAATTTATTTAATTTTTCGTTGAAACTTAGTGGTTTTCCTATACAGAAAGCTAAACGTGCTTTGAAACTAATTCAAGATAAAAATGATGCCGAATTTGAAACCTACATACTTCAAAAAAAACAAGAAATTATAAATTATCATATCGAACATAACGCTTTTTATAAATCTTTTACCAAAGAGGCTAACATAGACGATTGGAACAATATTCCTATCATGACCAAACGCGATTTACAACAACCTTTGAAAGATCGCTTATCGGAAGGGTTTACAACTAAAAATGTGTATGTAAATAAAACTTCAGGCTCGTCTGGAGACCCTTTTGTTTTTGCAAAGGATAAGTTTTGTCATGCCATGACCTGGGCGATTATTCTAAACCGCTTTGGATGGTTTGATTTGGATTTTAATAGTTCAAAACAGGCACGATTTTACGGTGTTCCATTAGACCTCAAGGGCTATTACAAAGAAGGTTTTAAAGACACTTTGAGTAATCGATTTCGGTTTTCGGTGTTTGATTTGAGCGATGCTGCTTTCGAAAAACATCTTAAAATATTTCGATCTACCAAATTCAATTATATCAATGGTTATACGAGCCCGATTGTGCAATTTGCTAAATTTTTAGAACGAAAAGACATTGTTTTAAAATCCATTTGTCCAACATTAAAATGTTGTATTGTAACATCCGAAATGTTGTTTGATAATGATAAACAACTTATGGAAACGCAATTTGGAGTTCCTGTAATTAATGAATATGGTGCTTCTGAATTAGACTTGATTGCCTTTGAAAACCCAAATGATGAGTGGCAAGTTAATAGTGATTCCTTATTTGTGGAGATTTTAGATGGTGATGACAATCCTCTGCCTTTAGGACAAGAAGGACGTATTATAATAACGTCGCTATACAACAAGGCACATCCCTTTATTCGCTATGATATTGGCGATGGTGGTGTGCTTTCAAAAGAAAGTACCATAAAAAAACCTATTCTTGAAAAACTTATTGGAAGAACTAACGATATTGCTGTTTTGCCTAGTGGGAAAAAAGCTGCTGGATTAACATTTTATTATATTACAAAAAGTATTATTGAAGACGATGGTAATGTGAAGGAGTTCATTATTAAGCAACTCTCAAAAGAAACTTTTAAAATTTGTTATGTTAGCACTTTCGAGCTTTCTGAAGAAAAAATAAAAACCATTATAAAAGAAATGGAAAACTATCTTGAAAAAGGATTAACTATTCAATTTGAAAGGCGAAATCAATTAGAACGCTCTAAAAGCGGTAAATTAAAACAGTTTTCATCTTTATTAAATCAGGGTTTATGAATATTACAATTATTGCTGGTGCGCGCCCAAATTTTATGAAAATCGCCCCAATTATTGAAGCCATTAAAGGCAGAAAAAAGGGAGGTTTTGATATTAATTATAGACTTGTTCATACCGGGCAGCACTATGACAAAAATTTAAGCGATACTTTTTTTGAAGAACTCAATATTCCTTATCCCGATATTAATCTTGAAGTAAAAAGTGGAACGCAAGCTGAACAAACGGCCGCCATTATGATTGGCTTTGAAACAGAGTTGAAAAAAAACCCTTGCGATTTGGTGTTGGTTGTTGGCGATGTAACCTCGACCATGGCCTGTACTATTGTTGCTAAAAAAGCAGAAATAGACGTTGCACATGTCGAGGCAGGAATACGGTCAGGAGATATGGCTATGCCTGAAGAAATAAACCGCATTGTTACCGATAGTTTAACCGATTATTTTTTTACAACTACTAAACTTGCAAATCAGAATCTTGTTAATCTTGGTATTTCAAAAGACACTATTTTTTTTGTCGGTAATGTCATGATCGATACACTTCGTAAAAATGAAGCCCGTTTAGCGCAGCCATCCGTTTGGCGTGATTTGGGTTTAAAATCGAAACACTATTTGGTCATGACGCTTCATAGACCAAGCAATGTTGATGAAGAAGAACAGCTGAAAAAATTAATCACACAAATTGTGTTGCTTGCCAAAGATTATCCCATTATTTTCCCAGTGCATCCACGAACAAAAATGATTTTAGAAGGGCTAAA
>CAXMOQ010000014.1:0-33903 GCA_964195015.1 uncultured Flavobacteriaceae bacterium
TGTACGACGCTTTTGGGTGGGAAGCACCTCAATTTGCACATTTGCCTTTAATTTTAAAACCCACGGGAAAAGGGAAATTAAGCAAACGTGATGGTGATAAATTAGGGTTTCCTGTGTTCCCATTAGCCTATAAAGATCATAAAACCAACGAGATTTCGAGGGGTTATCGTGAAGATGGTTATTTCCCTGAAGCTGTTGTTAACTTTTTGGCGTTTTTAGGTTGGAATCCTGGAACCGAGCAAGAGATCTTTAGTTTAGAGGAGCTTACAAAGGCTTTCGAATTAGAGCATGTACACAAAGCAGGAGCGCGTTTTGATCCGGATAAAACGAAGTGGTATAACCATCAATACATACAAACCAAAAGTAACGATGAACTGGCCAATACCTTTATAGCTATCTCTCCCGAACTCAAGGATATCGATGTTAATTACGTATCACTTGTCGTTGGGTTAATCAAAGAACGTGCGACTTTTGTCGGTGATTTTTGGGACTTGAGTCATTTCTTTTTTGAAACGCCAACTACTTTAAACGAAGGAGCGTCAAAAAAGGCATGGAAGGAAGACTCTCCAAATATCATGGGTGATTTAATTAGTGTTATTAAGTTAATTGATGATTTTTCAGCAGAAAACCTTCAAATAGAAATCAAGGGCTGGATTACATCAAACGAAATTGGTTTTGGAAAGGTCATGCAACCGTTACGTTTAACGATGGTGGGCGATTTAAAAGGCCCCGATTTATTTCAAATTATGTTCATGGTTGGAAAAGATGAAACCATCAGGCGTATTGAAAATTTGATAAATACATTATCTTAATCATTACTTTTTATAAGACCCAAGACCGCTTCGCTGAAAGGCTTAAGAAAAGACTTTATCGTAACGATATGAAAATTAAGAAGTCACAGAAGCATGATTTTCAATCATCCTAGGAGTTTTAAATGGCTAGGTCTTATCTAAACCCATTGTAAAACAATCAAAAAGTAAACATAGCCGCGAACACAAGCATCGATTGGTTTCCCTTAAAGCTTTTGTTCACTCCAGATGTGTCAAGATTACGGTCGTTCAATTTATTTAAAATATTGGTAAACCCATAAATATATTGTGCCTTGAGTTTGAATTGTTTGATGCCTGCCGAAGCTCCAATAGCGCCATTAAAATTAAATTGAGAAATATTTGTAATGTCATTTGTAGTTAAATTATCATAATTGCTAACAATATAATCTTCTTGGTTTTTGTCCTTAAATTCTAATTTCCCATTATACTGTAACATTGGGCCAACATCAATTGTAAAATAATCTTGAATAGGTTTAATGTGCATAATTAATGCAACTTGTGCAGCGAATAATTTATACTCTACATTCTCAATTAAAGAACTAACGGCAGTTGGTCTAGCAGAAACTTCGATATGGTTTTCCGATAATTGCATGCCGTAACTTATATTGTACCATTTATGTGGAATATCGACTGTTGCCGTCATGCCGCCAATAAACCCATTGCTTTGTTTGGTTATAAAATTGTCGGTTTGAATATCGAAATAAGTAATTCCTCCCATGACCCCAAAACCGTTAGTAATCCTATAACTCTTATGTTGTGAAAAACTAGCTGTAACAAAACCTATGGTTAATGCTACTAATAAAGTATACTGCTTAAATTTCATAATTCTTTTAATGATGTTGAAGCAAATATAACTTAATTTAGTAATCAAATATTTTAACCATTTAAAAACACATCATGAACTTATTTTTTATTCCCATTATTTTCTTCGGATTAATTATATTAATCTCATCATTTTTTACGGTAAAACAACAAACGGCTGCCATTATTGAACGTTTTGGTAAATATCACAGCGTTCGCCAGTCGGGATTACATTTAAAAATTCCTTTAGTCGATCGCATTGCCGGGCGTTTAAGCTTAAAAATTCAACAATTAGATGTTATTGTTGAGACCAAGACCAAAGACGATGTATTTGTGAAGTTAAAAGTGTCGGTACAATACAAAGTAATTAAAGAGAAGGTGTATGATGCCTTTTACAAGTTAGATTACCCACACGACCAAATTACGAGTTATGTGTTTGATGTGGTGCGTGCCGAAGTACCGAAAATGATTCTTGACGATGTGTTTTTACGTAAAGATGATATCGCGATTGCCGTAAAATCTGAATTAAACGAAGCCATGATGGAATATGGTTATGATATCATTAAAACTTTGGTAACCGATATTGATCCGGATTTACAAGTTAAAGAAGCCATGAACAGAATCAATGCTGCCGAACGTGAAAAAGTAGCCGCACAATTTGAAGGTGATGCCGCACGTATTTTAATAGTTGAAAAAGAAAAGGCTGAAGCCGAAAGCAAACGTTTACAAGGTCAAGGTATTGCCGATCAACGTCGTGAAATTGCACGTGGACTTGAAGAGTCGGTAGAGGTGTTAAATAAAGTTGGAATCAATTCTCAAGAGGCATCTGCTTTAATTGTAGTGACACAGCATTATGATACGCTTCAGTCAATCGGACACGAGACTAATAGTAATTTAATTCTGTTACCAAACTCACCACAAGCAGGAAGTAATATGCTTAATGATATGGTGGCAAGTTTCACCGCTAGTAACCAAATTGGTGAGGCCATGAAAAATGCAAGAGAAAAGAAATAATAAGGTTCTTTAAAGTTTACGGATAAATAAAGCCCTCTTTAAAAGTAAAATTTTTAGAGGGCTTTTTATTGTTTATGGTTTTTTATATGGTTTGAAAGAAGCTCTTTTAAGCTTTGTAAATAATTCTCCAATGTTTTTACATCCATCTTTGGATTGGATGTATTTGGTATAGTCATAGGGTTTTCGTCAAGATAAATATAAAGTTCAGGATAATTAGTTTCAATATCCAATGTGGTTTTAGAAATCTCTGAAAATAATTCTTGCTTCCTTTTCATAATCCCCAACAAAATTATATACCGATAAATTACAAAAATTATATAAGGAATCAAAACAAAATCGCAAAAGGAAACTATAGCGTTTTAAACGGATTTCGCTCAACCCATTTTTGAGACGGATTCATAAGATTAAATATAAATTTTAAAACAGCATTTACGCCTCCATTTGTGTGCTTCATATACATAATCATGTCTACGGGTTTGGCGCCAACAGAGCTTTTTATTTCCATGGCGGTTCGTGCATAAACTACAGAAATAAATTTATTCTCAATAGCAAACTCAGCCATATCGTAAAGCATATTCAAATACAATTGATTTGGGTATTGGTGTTCTTTGTCGTACCCTAAAAAATAGGTCTCAAGTGCCTTGTTGTTTAATATCAATGTATAAAAACCCACAAGTTCGTTTTCTAAATAATAACCAAAAACCTTAAAATTATCTTTTAACTTTTGTTTTAAATTTAAAAAATGGTTTTTAGGTAGTAAAAATGTATTAAACGCAGCATTCTCAGACACATTCATATAAAGGTCGTGCAATATTTGTGAATTATTGTTGATTGATTCTTCATCCAATTCACGACACGATATCTCGCCAAACTTCTTTCTTGCACGTTTATAGCGCGTCCTGTATTTAGTATTCATATTCGTTATATAATCTTGAAATACCAGCCATTCCGGTCTAATTTTCATGATCATATTGGGCTGCACATGAACTTTATAAAACTGTTTAGATTTTAAATAGGTTTCTTCAAGGTGAATATTATCCGTTTTAAAATAGTCTTTAAACATGATTAGTCGAATATTCTTTCTCTGATTTTGTTTAATGAGAAGTTGAAGTTGCCCTATAGCCGTATAAAGCGTTTCAAGGATTTCCTTTTGTGAAATTTTCGCTTTCAGAAAATAGATACCGTGTTGTCCGGTATGTGTTAAATTACCAACCACTAAAATGTTGCCTCTTAAAACCCTGGAAAGATTGTTTTTTAAAAACTCTTTAATAATCGTAGAAGTTGTATTTCTAAACATGTCTTTTAAATACAATTGCGCACGTTGAATAATGGAAATTCCAACCAATTCTTGATGCTTAAAAACACCAACATAATACAACGTAATATTACTTGGTGAAGCAGTTTCTAGTGCTTCTAAATAGCCCTTTTGTAAAAAAAGATCGTGACCAGAATTATTGTCCCATACTTGTGGAATATCTTTATAAGAGTTGTATATTTTAAAATCTATCAATACAAAAAGAAAAAGACTGAAAATAAACATTCCAGTCTTTAAATATGTTAAAACAATACAAAATTATTATCTCCAAGCACAAATAATACCACCCATTATAGTAAGCGTTACTATCCAGTAACCGCTATTTATAAAAATGTATTTTGCGCCTTTGCGCTCAAACAAGGCGTTGGTTCCTAATATTGGTAACGCTATAAACAATCCAGACATAAAGCCGTGAAAAGCACCGTGTTTAAATGTTCTAAAAGCATCACTATAATCATTCAAAAATGCTTCATGGGAAGGCATGACCCCTAAATCTCCTTGAGCTAAACTTAAAGCGCCCATTTGATGAATAACCATTGGTGGCAAAGCCAGGGCTAGCATTATTGCAAACAATAAGGCAAGCGCAAAGATTTTAGCCATGTTTACGCCTTTCATTTTTTCTTCGTCCATGTCGGCTGCTTTCATCCAGGCAGTACCAAATACTTTTGGATTATACCAAACAAAACCAACAATTAATGCCGACACTGCAGCTACCAATAATGATAAAGGATTTAAAAATTCCATATTAAAAAGTTTTTAGTTAGAGTGTTAAATGTAGTAAAAAAATAAAGAACATTTTTTTTACAAAGTGATGATACTTAAATCATCTTTGCCTCAATAACTAAAAGCTCATTTTGATCCTCTAATCCTGCATTAATAAAATGTTTGATGTCATCATTTTTCTCTTGGCCAATATTCAATAAAACACCTAAAGTTATCATTGTCGCAATACGGGTGCCTACTTTTTTAGCGGCGGTTGCAAACAAAGGTTGCAGGTCTTCATAGCTCACATTTTTTGCCAATTCCTGAATTTCTGCTTTTACTTTTTGTTGTTTTACTTCAGGTAAGTTTGTGTATTTTTTTCCTAACTGTTTAATAACATCAATAGGCTTTCTTTGTGATTGCTGTTGTGGCTTCAGGTTATTTTGATTATTATTTTGAAATGGTTTTTGCTTTGCCCAGGTATCTCGTAATCCAACGGTTTTATTAAAAACTAATTGTTCTGATGTTGAATCATCATCCACATTAAAATAACCCAAACGTTGAAACTGAAACCTATCTCCTACTGTAGCTTCTTTTAAACTTGGCTCAACAAAAGCTTCAATTATTTTAAGTGAATTCGGGTTAATAAATTCCATAAAATCTTTGTCTTGATGGCTATCTGGTGCTTCTTTTAAAAACAATCTGTCGTATTCTCTAACTTCAGTTTTTATAGCGTGTTTAACAGAAACCCAATGCAATGTTCCTTTCACTTTTTTTGAAGTATCTTCATCGTAAGTACAATGAATTTCAGTAATATTTCCGTTGGTATCTTTTACAACGTCTTCTGCTTTAATAATATACGCATTCTTTAAACGCACTTCACCTCCAAGTTTTAATCTAAAAAATTTATTTCCGGCTTCTTCTTTAAAATCGTCTTTTTCAATATATAATTCACGAGAGAACGGAACTTTTCGAAAACCGGCCTTATCATCTTCAGGATTGTTTTCGGCCTCCAACCATTCCTCTTTATCTTCTGGATAATTCGTAATAACAAGTTTTACCGGATCTAAAACTGCCATGACTCTTGGAGCGGTTTTATTTAAATCTTCCCGAACGCAAAACTCCAACAGCGAGACATCAATCACATTATCGCGTTTCGCAACACCAACAGTTTCAATAAATTTTCTTATTGAATTTGGTGTATAGCCCCGACGGCGCAATCCTGAAATGGTTGGCATTCTTGGGTCGTCCCAACCTTTTACAACACCTTCTTCTACAAGCCTTAACAGCTTGCGTTTACTCATTATAGTATAACTCAAATTCAAGCGTGCAAATTCGCGTTGTTTTGGGGGTAACGGTAATTCACCATAACTGTATTTAAAAACTTCGTCTCTAAACCAATTATAAAGCGCTCTGTGCGGTTTAAACTCTAAGGAGCATAACGAGTGTGATACTTGCTCGATATAGTCGCTTTCGCCATGCGTCCAATCGTACATGGGGTAAATACACCAAAAGTTTCCTGTGCGATGATGATGTGTGTGTAAAATACGGTACATAATAGGATCACGCATAAGCATATTAGGATCTTCCATATCTATTTTAGCACGAAGTACATGAGTTCCGGCTTCAAACTCGCCAGCTTTCATTCTTCGAAATAAATCAAGATTCTCGGCTACACTTCTATTTCTAAAAGGGCTATTGGCACCAACTTGTGTCGGTGTTCCCTTTTGTTCTGCCATGGCTTCGCTAGATTGTGAATCTATATAGGCTTTTCTGGATTTTATAAGAAGCAGAGCCCAATCGTATAACTGTTGAAAATAATCGGAGGAATAACATTCATTTGCCCATGTATATCCTAACCAGCTAATATCTTTTTTAATAGCATCAACATACTCTTGCTCCTCTTTTGTGGGATTGGTATCATCAAAACGAAGATTCACTGGCGCATTATATTTTTGACCCAAACCAAAACTAATACCAATGGCTTTCGTGTGGCCAATATGCAAATAACCATTAGGCTCTGGTGGAAAACGAAAACGCAAGGCACTTTGTGGCATTCCGTTTTTTAAGTCTTCTTCAATAATATGTTCAAGAAAATTTAATGATTTCGTATCTTCGTTCATTCGTTTTTAATAAGTTTACAAAGTTATCAAAATACAGGTAATTATTCCATTCATAAAATTTATAAATATTGGGCGTTATTAAAGTTGAAAATATTAGGGTTTTTGCATACCATGGTTGTTTAATTGAAGAAAAAAAAATTGGTAGTAATTATCGTGTAGATCTGGAAGTAAAAGCAAATTTGCAAACATCGGCAAAAACCGATTTGTTACACGATACCGTTGATTATGTTTTTTTAAACAAGGTCGTTAGAGAAGAAATGGCCAAAGCCTCACATCTACTTGAAACTGCTGCGAAGCGCATCTTAATAAGAATTTTTAATGAAGACCAGCGCATTGATAAAGCCACGGTTTGGATAAGTAAATTAAATCCGCCAATTGGTGGTGATGTTGAAAAAGTTACGGTGAAAATGAGTGAAAAGCGTAAAAACTAAATTGTAAGTCCTGTTAACTCTTATTTTTTTTTACATTTGCACTCTTATTCCCGACGTTTTGGGAATGACAATTTAAAAGAATTCTCGAAGTAAACTTCGAGTAGTGATTTTTAAATTGGCGTCTTGGCCGAGTGGCTAGGCAGAGGTCTGCAAAACCTTCTACAGCGGTTCGAATCCGCTAGACGCCTCTAGGCCTTCAAGGAAACTTGAGGGCTTTTTTATTCCAAATTTTTAGGGAAATTAATTAAATACAGTCAAAACCTTCTATAGCGGTTCTAATCAAATTCCAATTTAAAAAAAACTATCAGTATTTATTCTGAAAGCTTTTCTTTTATAGGATTGAGTTTGTCTATTTTATCTTTTATAAATTCCTTTTCTTTTGGAAAAAAGCCTTGTACCAGAAGCAATACTCCAAAACCTAAAACAACCAAAGCAATGATTTTTTTCGTTTTAAAAATAAGTCTTGGTGTTAATTTACTTCTTAACTTTTTAGCTACAACAATCTTAAATAAGTCAACTAAAAAATATACTGCAAGGATGGTAGAGATAAATACAAAAACACCTTCATTTGAATCTGTTAAAGAGTTGGCAATTAATATGAATCCCAACCAACCCAACAACACACCTATATTAATAAAATTGAGTAAAAACCCTTTTAAAAAAAGCTTTCCATATCTTTTTTGAATCTCTACTTTATGATATTCCCTAACAATAGTTCTAAAAGATTTTGATGTTTTTATGAACGTTATAAAACCATATGCCACTAATAAAACACCTCCAAAAACCAAAAAATTAGGGTCGTCCTTTACTTTTTCTACAAGTTTATTGGTGCTATAAAAGGCAATTAAAATAAATATAATATCGGCAAGTATAACACCTAAATCGAATATTAAAGCACTTTTAAACCCTTTGGTGATACTGGTTTCTAAAAGCACAAAAAAAACGGGCCCTATAGTGAAAGCAAGTATAATACCAAATGGAATGGCTGCTAAAACCTCATCAAACATAAGTGTTTTTGTATTTACACAAATTTAAGAAAAGAATATTGGATATTGGATTTAGTCCATACGTTTAATTTGGCCTCCAAACACTCTACTTTCGTCTACACGTTCTGGTTTACCATAAATAAATATATTGCCGCCTGCTCTTACTTTTGCATTTACTAAAATTGATGCATTTACATACGCTTCTCCTGCGGCTCTTATGGAAACATCCGTAAACTCCGTTTTAAGCTTTTCAGCCTTATAAATACCGCCTGTATAAATTGAAATATCCTGATTTTTTGCGGTACCCATGGCATGAATAGTAGACCCTGTTACCGATCTTATATTTGCGTAATTAACATCTAGTTTTACCTTTATAACAGCACCTTCCTGTGCATTTAAATCAATTTCAAATTGTTTGATTTCATCATCCGAATGAATATAAGCACCTTCATTGCCATCAATAACTTCTACAACCGTATAATATAATTCAACCTTTGTTCTTTCACCATCGAAGATCTTTTCAAATTCCATTCTGATTTTTAGTTTTCCATCTTTATTCACAAATTGAACTTCATTGGTATTCTCTCCAGATACTTCAATTTTGTTTTCGTTAGATTTAATCATTTTTACTTCGATTAAATCATAAACTTTAAGTTCTGTAAATTGACCTACTTCCTTTTCAACAGGGTCTTGTGCAGTTGCAATTGTTGAAAGGAAAATGCTTAAGATTAAGATTGTGTTTTTCATTTGATTGTTTCTTTAAAATTAAAACTTTAGTTATCAATAATTATTCCTCTTTTTTTCCTACTAAATTAAAATCGAGGTGCTTTTTAAGCAAATCTGCTTCTTTTACCTTAACGACAACTTCATCTCCCAGTTGATACATGTTTTTGGTGTTTCTCCCTACGATTGCATATTGACTTTCATCGAATTCATAATGATCACCCTTAATGTCACGTATCCTTACCATGCCTTCGCATTTATTAGAAATTATTTCGACATAAATTCCCCAATCGGTTACTCCTGAAATTACACCAATAAATTCCTCATCATTATGATCCTGCATAAATTTAATTTGCATGTATTTAATTGAATCACGCTCGGCTTTAGTTGCAAGATATTCCATGTTACTAGAATGTTTACATTTTTCTTCAAAAATATCTTCATTAACGGTTTTACCACCATCTAAATAATGTTGCAATAAGCGATGTGCAATAACATCTGGATAACGACGAATTGGCGAAGTGAAATGACTGTAATAATCGAAAGCCAACCCGTAATGCCCAATATTTTTAGTGGTATATTCTGCTTTACTCATGGTTCTAATTGTCAAAGTATCTACTAAATTTTGTTCTTTCTTTCCGTTAACTTCTTCTAATAAATTATTTAAAGTTGATGCTATACTCTTTCTATCTGTAAAATTAAGCTTATATCCAAAACGTGCGACAACACCTTGTAATGCAGTAAGTTTACTATCATCCGGCTCGTCGTGTACACGATAAATAAATGTTTTTTTAGGGTTTTGTTTTCCTATAAATTCGGCGACTTTTTTATTCGCCAGCAACATAAATTCTTCAATAAGTTTATTAGCATCTTTACTGGTTTTAAAATAAACTCCTATAGGATTGCTATTATTGTCCAAATCGAACTTTACTTCAACTTTATCAAAAGAAATCGCTCCGGAGCGCATACGTTTACGTCGCATGATTTTGGCAAGAGCGTCCATTTTTAAAATAGCATCTGCAATTTTTTGATCTGTTTTATATGTTGTTCCTGTTAATGAAACTTCAGCAGGAATGTCATTAGTTTTAGATTCTATTATAGCTTGCGCTTCTTCGTAAGCAAAACGTGCATCACTATAGGTTACAGTACGTCCAAACCATTGGTCTTTTATTTCGGCCTTATCGTTAAGCTGAAATACCGCAGAAAACGTATATTTCTCTTCATGAGGTCGTAAAGAACACGCATTATTCGAAAGAATTTCCGGTAACATAGGCACGACGCGATCTACTAAATACACCGATGTTGCGCGTTCGTAAGCTTCGTCATCAAGAACGCTGCCTTCTTGGATATAATGCGATACATCGGCAATATGAATTCCTATTTCATAATTACCATTCTCTAAAACCTGGAACGATAAGGCATCATCAAAATCTTTAGCGTCTTTAGGATCAATAGTAAAGGTTAAAACATCGCGCATATCGCGACGCTTTTTTATTTCTTCAGGCGTTATCGATGTATTAATTTTATTAGTATAATCTTCAACTTCATAAGGAAATTCGTAAGGCAAACCATACTCCGCTAAGATCGAATGAATTTCGGTATTATGTTCACCTGGTTTACCAAGGACTTTTAAAACTTTCCCGTAAGGTGAATCGGCTTTTTCCGGCCAGTCTTCCAGTGAAACTAAAACCTTGTCCCCATCTTTTGCTTTATGAATTTTATTAATGGGTACAAAAATATCTTTATTCATTTTATTACTATCAGGAATTACAAATGCATAACTTTTATGTATTTGAATAACACCAACATAGTCACTTTTAGCGCGCTTTAGCACTTGTGTGATCTCGCCTTCTAACCTTCCTCGTTTCCTGCGATTATAAACGTAAAGTTCTACTTCGTCGCCATGTAATGCTTTATTAATATTATTTGATGCAACATAAACATCATCATTAAAATCTTCACATGTTACAAAACCGAATCCTTTTGCTGTTAAATCGAGAGTTCCGGTATGATATTCGGTATTTACGATAGCTTTAAATTTTCCTCTTTCTACTTCATTAATCTCTTGCTTCGCTTTTAACTTTTGTAATGTTTTTATAATTTGATTTCTACTACTAGCATCATTAACATCAAGTTTAGCAGCAATTTGTTTATAGTTAAAGGATTTGTTTCGTTCTTTTTTTAAAATACTTAAGATTGTATTTGTAAGGTTGGAAATCTTGTTAGATGATTTCCTTTTGTTCTTTCTTGTCATTTATTTTATTAATCATTAATTCTTCTTAAATGTATCGATTTTTATTGCTCGGATGAACTAAAATTCATGGGAAGTGGATTTAAAATAAGATGAATTCTTTTAAATCAATGCATTAAGATTTGTGCAAACTTACGGTTTAAATATTAAATCAATATTTCGTTAATATTAAGTTTTAAAAATAACGTTATTCACAATGAATACTATTATTATATTATTATTTTAAATTTAAAAAAAGAAATGATGGTTATTATAGTGTGTTAATAGTTAGGATAACTTTTCATGTTTTTACTTTGATTATATCTTATCTACCTATTATAGTATAGAAACTAACAACTTATTAGATGCTTAATAGTTTCATTTTTAACGTCTTTGTTTTATCCATTAACAGTTGTTCACAACCGATATTAACAGTAAATTTATAATAACTTTTTTATAATATAGTGTTTGTAGATGCCGTAATAAGTGTAATAAAATTAATAAAAAAAGTGACTAAAATTTTAGGTTATGTGATGTTAGTTTTTGCTTGTAAAAAAAATTGAATTATTACTATTTTATTTTTAAAAAACAGCAAACAGTTATTAACAACTAATGAATATACAAATGAACACTTATAAAGAGTAGTTCTTATTTCGTAACTTTACAACACTAAAAAAACATAAGATTTCCGTTTACACGGAAACTAATTTTAAATTTAAAATTAATGAAAATATCTATAGGAAACGATCACGCAGGAACAGAGTATAAATACGCTATAGTGAAGCACCTTGAAGCTAAAGGCTATATTATAAATAATTATGGGACTAACACGAATGATAGCGTGGATTATCCAGACTTTGTACATCCTGTTGCTAAAGATGTTGAAAACCAAAATGTAGATTTCGGGATTTTAATTTGTGGTAGTGCAAATGGTGTTGCAATGACGGCAAATAAATATCAAAAAGTACGTGCTGGTTTATGTTGGAATAAAGAAATAGTAGTCTTAACCAGACAACATAATAATGCTAACATATTATGTATTCCTGCAAGATATACCGCTATACCTCAAGCTATTGAAATGGCAGACACTTTTTTAAATACTGTTTTTGAAGGTGGAAGACATCAAGGGCGCGTTGATAAAATCCCTGTAAGCTGTTAAATGAGCCATTCACATTCTAATAACCATACCCACCACAATCCTAACGACTTAAAAGGACGTAATTTATTTATATCTATATTTTTAAACATTCTTATAACTGCAGCTCAAGTTATTGGAGGATTAATTTCTGGAAGCTTATCATTATTAAGTGATGCTTTACATAATTTTACCGATGTTCTTTCGCTTATTGTGAGTTATATAGCTAATATTCTAGCAAAAAAATCAGCTTCGTTACATAGAACCTTTGGTTATAAGCGTGCTGAAATATTAGCAGCTTTTATAAATGCAGCCACGCTTATAATAGTTGCTGTTCTTTTAATTATTGAAGCGATTAAACGATTTCAAAACCCAATAGAAATAGAATCTAATCTTGTTATTTGGCTGTCTTTACTAGGCATTATTGCCAATGGTATTAGTGTTTTGCTATTAAAAAGAGATGCTGATATAAATATGAATATGCGCTCGGCATATTTACATTTATTAACCGATATGTTAGCAAGTGTTGCTGTATTAATTGGAGGCCTACTCATGAAGTTTTATGAGGTTTATTGGGTAGATAGTGCATTAACTTTAGCAATTGCTTTATATTTAATATGGGTTGGGTTCGATTTATTAAAAGATTCGTTTCGAGTGCTTATGTTGTTTACTCCAGAAGATATTCATGTAAAAGATATTGTAAAAGAAATGCAACTTTTAAATGATGTGAAAAATATACATCACGTGCATGTGTGGCAATTAAACGAAGACGAAGTTCATTTTGAAGCCCACGTAGATTTTAATCAGGATATTACATTATCAGAATTTGATAAGATACTTGTGAATATTGAAGAATTACTGTATCATAAGTTTGATATTAACCATGTGAATATTCAACCAGAGTTTGGTAAATGTGACGCAAAGGATGTTATTGTACAGGATTAAGAAAAAAAGATAAAAATAATTATCATTGCGAACGTAGTGATGCAATCTGTTTATAGACTGGTTCAAAACATAAATTTAACTCCAATTTAAAAGATTACCTCTTTATTAAACCTCTTGTAATGATAAAAAGAATAAAAACAATTAACAAGTTTCCACTCATGCTGCCAACAGGCAGGTTCGTGGGAAATAAGTATGATAAGCATTAAAACCAAACATTTTGGCGAACTTAATACCTACGAGCTGTATTATTTACTACAACTACGTTCTGAAGTTTTTGTGGTGGAGCAAGATTGCGTATACCAAGATATGGACGATAAAGACCAAAAATCACTTCATGTTTTAGGTTTTAAGGGCAATAAAGTTGTGGCTTATACGCGTATTTTTGGCCCAGGAGATTATTTTAAAGAAGCTAGTATTGGTCGCGTAGTGGTTGCTAAAAACGAAAGACAGTACAAATATGGATATGATATTATGAAAGCTTCCATAGAAGCTATCAACGAACATTTTAATCAAACAACAATTAAAATCTCCGCACAAGTATATTTAAAAACCTTCTATAATAATCTCGGTTTTGTAGCAGTAGGCGAGGAGTACCTTGAAGATGGGATTCCGCATGTAGCTATGATAAAAGAGTAAGCTCAATCACCAACATAAGTAATTAAAACCTCAACGCGTCTGTCAAATTTTTGGTCACCACCAAGCGGAAATTTTCGTCGCATACCTACATATTTCATACGCTTTTTATCCACACCTTTTTTAGCTAAATAATTATAAACATATTTTGCCCTTGCCAATGAAAGATTGCGTTTTTTGGTTTGCTTATCAACAGCGTCTCTACTATTTTGTGTGCAGCACACATGTCCTTGTATTGTAAAATAAATATCTTTTTTTTCTTTCAATACATCTGCGATATTCTGGAGTGCTTTTTTAGATTCTTTTGACACTACATAACTATAGCCGTTTTTAAATAGAATATTTTCAAACACAACTTTATCACCAACTTTCAGATCGCCTTTTAAAATTTCTGGCGTATCTTTATGTGGTGGATTGTCACTTAACTCTTTTAATACAACTGAAGCAGATTTTTCAGTCACAATAATTTCGACCTTTCTGTTAAGACCTCTAATTTTTAACAAATCCTGTTCATTAACAATTTTTAGTAGAATTTCCCCTTTTCCATCAACATTTGTAATTAAGGACTCACTTATTTCGTTATCGGAAAAAATTGATTTTATGGCATTAGCACGATTTTGAGAAAGATTTAAATTATAATCATTCGCACCTCTATCATCACAAAAACCATAAATGGAAATTTTTTCGATAGCCAATGTATCTAAAGAAGAAATAAAAAGCAATAACCTGTTCTCTTCGGTAAGCGGTACGTCGTATTCATCCGTATCAAAATAAACCTTATGTTTAAATTCATTTTGACTAAACAGGTAGTTACAGCAGAGTAATAAGGGCAATATAAGTATCCACGTTTTATTCATTAAGGAAAAATGAGAATGCGCCTATAAATATAATGCATTTATAGCTTTTTATAAACTATTTTAACCCCTACCTTAAATAATTAAGATAAGTAGAGGGATTGTTCAATATTTCTGATGCTTTTTTAATCTCTGGATTATATAATTTATAATAATCATACAAACCTTCTCTATAAACATAACGCTTCACGATTTCGTTAGTCAACAATGATGATAATTGCACTTTATTTTCGTCAACCGCATTCGCTTTAGCGTTGTTTAAATTAAAAACTAATGCATTATAATCGTTCTGAATATCCTGATCTAAACCTTCTTCTTTCGCAACCTCTAAAACTTTTAAAAGTGTTTTTTCTGTTTTTGTTTCAAATGAAAAACCACTTACTTTCAAATAGTTTTTAAAGTTCGAAAAGTCTGAAGGCGTTAATTTAAAATTACTAATATTTTCTATGGTATTATTGTAATAATAATCGGTTGCAAAGTTGAAGATTAAATCATTCTCTACGATAGCGGTAGTTATGGCCGAGTTTTTTGAGTTTACCATATCTTTATCAGGAAAAACACCACCACCATCAAAAACCTTACGTCCATTTTTGGTTTTAAATTCATTATAGTTTTCTTTCTTAACCCGTACAGCTTCCCCTTTTTCATCTCTGTTCCAATAGTCTAAAGCTTGAATACAACGCCCTGAAGGCGTGTAATATCTCGAAATGGTAACCTTTATCTGTGTACCATAAACCAACGGTTTAGGGCGTTGCACAAGACCTTTACCAAAGCTTCTTGAACCAACAATCACGGCTCTGTCCAAATCTTGCAATGTGCCTGAAACAATTTCACTTGCCGATGCGCTGCCTCCATCAATTAAAACCACCAAAGGTATTTCTGTGTCGATAGGTTCTTTTTGTGTATAGTAGGTTCTATTAAACTTTTTAACTTTCGATTTTGTTGTTACCACCAGTTGTCCTTTTGGCACAAAAATATTTACAATATTTACGGCTTCATGAAGTAAACCACCTGGATTTCCTCTTAAATCTAAAATAATACGTTCTGCGCCTTGTGCTTTTAAATCTTTTACAGCATACCCAACTTGCGATGATGCCTTACTATTAAATTGAGTTAAAACAAGGTACCCAACTTTTTCATCTATCATCGAAAAATAAGGCACAGCGTTTATTTCTACCTCGGCACGTTTAATGGTCGCGGTTAGTGTTTTATTTTGACGCAAGTAAGTAACTTCTACCATGGTTCCAGGCGCACCTTTAAGTAAATCACCAGAATTTTCTTTATGATTTACAACACTTATATTACCGACTTTAATAATTTCATCACCAGCCTTTAGGCCCGCTTCATCTGCCGGATAATCCTTATATGGCTCTACAATCACTAATTTATCTTTAAGTGTTTTTACCCTAGCACCAATTCCAATATAATCGCCCGTATTGTTAATTCTTGCGGCTTCAACATCCTGTTCGTTCAAAAAACGTGTATAAGGATCCAAGTCCTTCAGCATGCTTTTAATGGCAGTATCCATTAAATCGCCAGGATTAGTTTCGTCAACATAATTCATGTTAAGTTCTTTAAACAAGGTTGTGAAGATTTCTATTTGCTTGGCAATTTCAAAAAAATCATTTTGAAAAGCAGTTGTAGAAAAGAGTATAATCACGGCAAAAGCTGGAATTATAATTTTCTTTTTCAATAGGGTTTTCATAGCGGCGTGTATTTTATTCCTTTGAAAGGTTTTCTAAAAACTTTTCAAACAAGAGTTTCATTTTTAATTCAACCTCTGCATAGGTAGGTTTGTGTTTGCCAATGTACAAAATCATAAACGCATATTGTGTTGTAATGTTGTTAAAACATGAGGCTTTGTTTAGCCTGTATGACTCTCGTAGCAACCGTTTTATTCTATTTCTATCAACGGCATTCTTAAAATTTCGCTTACTAACCGATACGCCGGTTTTTTGTTTAGACCCATCTTCAAAAGTTGTTTCAAGATAAACTAAACGCAGCGGAAAAGCCGAAACAGACTGCCCTTCGGTAAATAGTTTGTCGATGAGTTTTTTACTTTTTAGCTTATCTTTTTTAGAAATTTTTTGCGTCATATAAATTCAAAGGTAACAATGAATGTAAAATAAAAAAACCACTTATTTCAAATAAGTGGTTTTCCAAACTTAAATATAGCGACCGTCACATTTTATTATTCTCTTTATTAATATCAGCCATCAGCTCTTTTGGGTCTATCGTAACACTTTTAATATCGCTTTTTGGTTTGCTAATATTAAAACTATAAGTTGGGTATGCCCAAGCCCAATCACTTAAAACGGTTCTTATTGCGTCGCTAGGTTTTTCGCCACGCATCATTCGTAGTGGAATGTGAAATTGTTCTTTACTACCATCGGTATATTCCACTTCAATATCAATAGGCATAGGCATTAAGCCGATGCGCTCCAGGGTAACTGTAGTAGTGCCGGTGCTGTCTTCAATTGATTTGATTCCATAATCAATGGTATTTGTAGTTTGTGTCCAATCCATTAAATACCAATCTAATTCTAAACCTGAAACTTTTTCGGCAGAGCGAATAATGTCGTTCGGTACAGGATGTTTAAATTTAAAATCGTTGAAATATTTTTTAATAGTTTTTTCTAAATTGTCTTCACCAATAATATATCCGAGTTGTGTTAAAAACACATAACCTTTGTAATAGGCCGAAATGCTATATGCCTGGTGATAGTTATGTCTATCGGCGTGCGTGGTTTGTGGTTGTTCTAAACCAGACTTTGCTAAATAAATATAAGCTTTGTACGCATTTTCGAAAGGTTTTTGTTTGTTAAGTTTTAAAAGTTCGTTTTCCGCAACATCACTAATATACTGCGTAAACCCTTCGTCCATCCAATAATGTTTTAGTTCGTTTGTCGCCAATAAAAACTGAAACCAGGTATGTGCCATTTCGTGTGCCGTCACTCCAAAAAGACCATTAAAATTACCTTCGCCGACAATTAGTGTACACATGGCATATTCCATTCCGCCATCGCCGCCTTGTATTACAGAATATTGGTCATAAGGATATTTTCCAATATGCTCACTGTAGTATTGCATCAACTCTACCGTTTTTGGCTGCAGGTTCTTCCAGTTTTCTTTTTTATCATCTGCTAAAGTGTTTTTATAGAAGAAATGAAGCATTGGGCCATCTGGGACTTGCATTGTATCATGCACATATTCAGGATCGGCCGCCCAAGTAAAATCATGTACATTAGGTGCTACAAAATGCCAAGTAAGCTTATCGCCTTTGGGTTGTTTTACAGTTCCTATTTCGTAACCATGACCAATCTCGTTGGGGTTTTGTAAATAACCGGTACCACCAACAGTATAGTTTTTATCAAGTGTCAATCTAATATCAAAATTTCCCCAAACACCGTGAAATTCCCTTCCAATATAAGGATCGGCATGCCAGCCTTCAAAATCGTATTCTGCTAGTTTTGGATACCATTGTGCCATCGATAAGGCAACACCTTCTTTATTGTTTCTCCCGGAACGCCGAATTTGCACAGGAACTTGGGCGTTAAAAACCATATCAAAAATGACCTTTTCTCCCGGCTGAATAGGCTTCGCTAGAGCTACTTCTAAAACAGTGCCTACAGTTTCATGTTTGAGATTTACGCCATTTTGCATAAGCGAAGTAACTTTTATATAACCTATCTCGTCTGGCGTTAGTTTACTAATGCGATCGGCAACCCTTCTGTCAGGATCTGGAATAGTACGTGAGCGTACATCCATTTCGCTTTCTGGTTGAAAAGCGTTAAAGTACAAATGATAGAATACCCGATCCAAAACGTCTGGAGAGTTATTGGTATAAACTAATTTTTGAGTTCCGTTGTATTGATAAGTGTCTACATCCATATCAATGTTCATAGTATAATCTACATGTTGTTGCCAATAGCCAGGAGTCGGCTGTGCTATAATCTCTACAGTATTAGAAAATATAAAAGCAACAAATAAGATAGTATTTAGTAAGTATTTCATGTTTGATCTATTCTTAAAAGAGTGTATTAAAATTTTTAGTTTTTAGAGATTTGAGACGCCATAATCAAAGCGTTATAAGCATTTACCATTTTTCCTGACGAGGCTAAATCTCCAAAAGGTCTCACGTCTTCGGCATCACCACCAACTACCACTTTAGTTTTGACTGGTAATCCAGAATCCATGATGATTTGTTTTACTTGGGCTGCCGATAATTTCGGATAATAAGAACGTATTAAAGCAGCGACGCCTGCAACCGATGGAGATGCCATAGAAGTACCACCTTTGGTATCATATTCATTTTCAGGTGTTGTTGAATAAATAGCCGCACCAGGCGCAAAAACATCGACATTTATTTTACCATAATTTGAAAACCCGGCAACCATACCAGAACCATATGTTGGCGCCAAGGCTCCGACTGTTAAAAAGGTGTTTGATATTTCTGTTCCAGTGCCAATGGCATCATTTGGATAGGCAGTTTTTTTATCGGTATCGTTGCTTTCATTCCCTGCCGATTTAACAAAAAGCACATCATGTTTACTTGCATAAGCGATAGCCTCTCTAGTCCAATCACTATGAGGAGAATAGTATTTTCCAAAGCTTCCGTTAATTATCTTTGCACCATTATCTACGGCATAATGAATGGCCAAAGCAACATCTTTGTCATACTCATCACCATTAGGAACTGTTCTTATACTCATTATTTTCACATTGTTCGCGACGCCATTTACACCTTTACCATTATTGCGCTCGGCAGCTATAATCCCAGCAACATGAGTGCCATGGCTTTCGCTTTTTTTAACGGGTTTAACATTTCCGTTTCCGTATGCTTTTTGTGAAAAGTCATCAGGATCATCTCCATTTTTTCTACCATTAAAACCTTTGTTTAAATAATAGTTTAAACGGTCATTAAATTGCTCTAATCCAGTGTTTAAATCATTTTTCGCATCGGCTACCGTTTCAAGGCCGAGGCTATATACATAGTTTATAACAGCTACCGATTGCTTCAAGGATGGCTCTTCGGATTTAATAGCACTAACTTCATCTTTGGTGTAATCTTCTTTACCTAAATGTTTAGCGATTGTCTCATCGGCTGAAGCTATTTGTTGCAAAAATTGCTCATAATTCGATTTGTAATTGCTGTATTTCTCATACTCTTCATCATATTCTTTTTCGGCTCTTGCATAGTCAGGATTGCCAGTGTCGCCTTTTGCTAAAATCCGTACATATTCTAATTGCTCATCATAGCCGTCGCCTAGGAAATTCCAGCCGTGAATATCATCAATATAGCCGTTGTTGTCATCATCTTTTCCGTTATTTGGAATTTCTTTCTCATTAGTCCAGATGACATCATTTAAATCTTCATGATCGATATCGATGCCAGAATCTATAACGGCTACAATAACGGTCTCACCTTTTTTGCCTTTAATAATTTCGGCGTAAGCCTTATTGACACTCATGCCGGGAATGGTATCTTTCACAAGATCTAAATGTCCCCAAGTATGTTTTTCGCTTTCGGTTAATTCTGAAATTTTTAAGGGCGTGTTATCAATGTTCTCAATTGGTGTTGATAAAATTGCTGTGCTGCCGCAACTAGAAAGAATGGTTGCTGTAAGTACAGAAAGAAATAATGGTTTAATGATTTTCATTGCTATTAATGTGTTAATTGAATATATCGTTACAAGTATAAACGTCTTTGAGTCGCACACCTTTTTCGGTGGGCTGCACGGTGATAATCTGGTTATGCGCATCGTGCTCTAAAAACAAGTAATAATTATTATCTGCTGCTGTGTTGAGAAATTTTTCTTTTTCGTCAAGGGTTAACAATGGTCTTGTGTCGTAACCCATCACAAATGGAATTGGTAAATGGCCTGCAGTAGGCAGCAAATCTGCCACAAAAGTGATGGTTTTATCTTTGTATTGAATAAGCGGAATCATTTGTTTGTCGGTATGTCCATTGGCAAAAAAGATATCGAAACCTAATTCAGAATTTTTTAACAAATCTGTTTTAGGAAGCGAAGTAAATTTTAGTTGTCCGCTGGCTTCCATTGGTAAAATGTTTTCTTTTAAAAACGAAGCTTTTTCACGGGTATTAGGTTGCGTTGCCCATTTCCAATGATCTTGATTACTCCAGAAATTAGCATTCTTAAAAGTAGGCTCATAACCTGTTTTATCTTTATTCCACCGTATGCTTCCGCCGCAATGATCGAAATGTAAATGCGTCATAAACACATCGGTAATATCATCACGATGAAACCCATGACTTTTTAATGACTTATCAATAGTGTCATTTCCCCATAAGTAATAATACCCGAAAAACTTATCACTTTGCTTATCTCCCATGCCGGTATCGATTAAAGTTAGGCGATTTCCATCTTCAATAAGCAAGCACCGGGCTGCAATATCAATCATATTATTGTTATCAGCCGGATTTGTTTTTTGCCATAAAGATTTAGGCACAACACCAAACATAGCACCACCATCGAGCTTAAAATTTCCAGAATTTACGGGGTATAATTTCATAAGCTGTGCAAATTAATAAAACCAATGGAAAAACTATATCAAGTTTGGAATTTATTATGATTTCTAGAGTTGTAAAAAAAAGCCTATTTTCGGTTAAAATTAAAAAGATTAAGAAATCACCTGTAGTCTTTAATTGACTTTTATTTAAACTATGAAAACCAAAAACACTATCCCTGCTAGCGGAATTAAGGGCCTTAAAGAAAACTGGAGGAATGATCTTTCAGCAGCTTTAAGCGTATCTTTGGTGGCCTTGCCTCTTGCGCTAGGAATTGCAGTTGCGTCAGAAGTATCACCGATGGCTGGAGTTCTTTCCGCAATTATTGGTGGCGTTGTAACAACATTTTTTAGAGGAGGACATTTGGCAATTAATGGCCCGGCGGCTGGCTTGATTGCAGTAATTTTAGGAGGTCTTGTAGCATTAGATGGGAATATTAATTATGTTTTGGCCGCAATAGTGGTATCTGGAGGCATTCAAACCATATTAGGGTTTCTTAAAATGGGACGTTTCGCCAAGTTATTACCGTCGTCTGTCCTGCACGGTATTTTAGCCGCTATTGGTGTGATTATTTTTGCAAAACAAGCACATTATGCTCTAGGAACCACATCCAATGCTGATACTACTATTCGAACACTATTCGATATTTTTTACAAACTGCCAGAAACCAATCCTTTTGTTTTTTTAGTTTCCTTAATTGGCATTTTAGTTCTTGTTTTCTATAAAAAAATTAAACATAAATTCATTCGAATAATCCCAGCCCCAATGTGGGTTTTGTTGTTAGCCTTACCAATAGTCTTTGGATTAGATTTCTTTAATGAACATAGTATTTCGTTCTTCGGAAAGAACTTTAGTGTTGGCCCCAAACTACTTATTGATATTCCAGAAAACCCTTTAGACAGCATAATGCATCCTGATTTTGGAATGGTTGGAACTGTTGCTTTTTGGCTCACCGTTTTATCTATAACCATGATTGCATCTGTAGAGACACTAGCCAGTGCGCGAGCAGTTGATAAGTTAGACCCCTACAAGCGCACCACAAACCTTAATAAAGATTTGGTAGGCGTTGGATTAAGCACAATGGTTTCAGGAGCTTTAGGCGGACTTCCAATTATTACTGTAATTGTAAGAAGTACTGTAAATGTAAACAGCAACGCCAAAACCAAATGGTCTAATCTCTATCATGGCATCTTTTTAATCCTTTTTGTTCTTATTTTGGCACCTATCTTAAGGAGCGTTCCTTTAGCTGCTTTAGCCGCAATTTTAGTGCATACAGGCTTTAAATTGGCATCACCTAAAGTATTCAAACAGGCCTACGATCAAGGAGTAGAGCAGTTATTATTTTTGTCTTCAACACTCATTATAACGTTGTTTACAGATTTATTGTACGGAATCGTCGGAGGCATAATAGTTACTTTGGTTTTGCATATGCTATTGGCAAGAGTTGGGTTTTTGCCTTTTTTTAAGAAGATTTACAAATCAGGTTCAAAAGTATATCACTTGGAGAATGGTACTTATGATGTTAAATTAAAAGGAATTACTAATTTCTTATACGCATTAAAGCTGGATAAATTACTAGAAGAAATCCCAATAGGATCTACGGTAAGTATAGACATGTCTCAATCGCGATTGGTAGATCTTTCTATTATGGAGAATTTGATTGAATATAAGCGTATTCAAGATAACAAAGGAGGAAATGTAAAGTTAATAGGATTAGACAATCATGTGGCATCTACTAGTCACAATAGAGCTTTGAAAATTATTACAGGACGAGTTAAAAAACGTATTACACAACGTCAAATTCGTTTACAAAAACTAGCCATTACAAATCATTGGTCTTTTGAGCGCGAGGTAGATTGGAATACGTCTTATTTAAGAAATTTTCGCTTTTTTGATTCTCGCCCAATTGAAATGAAGAGTAATTCGCTACAAGGAATAGATAAAGAAAATAATGCGCAATGGGAGATTGCAGATATTGTGTTTGATGAAGGTGCTTTGCTGGCACTAGAGGTCTACCAAACCACGGTACAAGTGGTACGATTACCATCGCCTATTCCTCAGTTTGTAATTGATAAGGAAGGGCTTTTTGATAAAGTGTTTGATAGAGTAAAGGTTTTTTCGGGGTCAAAACAGAGAGATATTAATTTTGCTAAATATTCTGGTTTTTCTGGGAAGTTTCAGTTGAGCGGTGAAGATGAAGATGCTATTAGAGCTTTTTTTACAGATGGCCTTATTAGCTTTCTGGAAGAAAATGAAATTCATCATATTGAAAGTAACGGGGAGGCCTTAATGATTTTTAAATACCTTCACATAGCGAGAACAGACGAAGTAAAAAATATGCTTACATTCTCACACAATTTATTAGGACACATGTCTTTTAAACGTTAACTAATTCAATAGAAAGTATTTTTAGATAACATCTATAAATTTAGATTGCTAATTTTTAGTATTTTCACAAAAAAACTATGCTCGAACTCGCAGGAATAATAATTTTAGGCATACTGGCCCAATGGTTTGCTTGGAAGTTTAAAATCCCAGCCATTCTTCCTCTTATATTAATAGGATTACTTGTAGGCCCTATTGCAGCTGAATTCTTATCGGAAGACGGTACAAAATGGATTGAACCCGTTTGGAATGGCACAGAAGGCTTATTTGCGGGAGAAAGCCTGTTTTTTTTTGTGTCTCTTGCCATTAGTGTTATTTTATTTGAAGGCGGACTCACATTAAAATTAAGTGAGATTAAAAATGTTGGACCCGTTATTACGAAACTTATCACTTTAGGATCTTTAGTTACATTTTTTGGCGCTGCCATTACGGCGCATTTTATATTTAATTTGAGTTGGGAAATATCGTATTTATTTTCAGCACTGATTATAGTTACAGGCCCGACGGTGATTACCCCAATTTTAAGGCATATTCCACTTAAAAAGGACATTTCAGCCGTTTTAAAATGGGAAGGGATTTTAATTGATCCAATAGGCGCATTAGTCGCGGTACTTGTTTTTGAATTTATAAGCGTAGATAGTGGTGGCGAGTTTACTAAAACGGCATTTATAGAATTCGGTAAAATTGTGTTATTTGGCTCCACCTTCGGGTTTACATTTGCCCACGCTCTTAATTTTTCCATTAATAAAAAATGGGTTCCACACTATTTGCTCAATGTGTTTGCGCTTGCTTCTGTGCTTGGCGTTTTTGTATTGTCTGATAGTTTTGCCCACGAGTCGGGTTTACTTGCCGTGGTTGTTATGGGTATGGTGTTAGGAAATTCAAATTCGACTTATTTAAAGGAATTACTCTATTTTAAAGAATCATTAAGCGTATTACTCATTTCCATTCTTTTTATTTTATTAGCAGCACACATTAACATGGAAGACGTCATGTTAATTTATAATTGGAAAACCGCTATACTATTTGCCATTGTTGTTTTTGTAATTCGTCCGATTGGTGTGTTTTTAAGTGCACGAAAATCAAGTTTGAAATTTAACGAAAAGCTTTTTATAAGTTGGGTTGGGCCACGAGGAATTGTAGCTGCAGGTATTGCCTCGTTATTCGGATTAAAACTCGCAAAGAACGGTGTTCCCGGAGCAGAATATATTACCCCTTTAGTATTTATGATCGTGCTTGGCACGGTTTTATTAAATGCAACAACAGCACGACTTTTTGCTAGAATAGCTGGCGTATTTTTAAAAAAATCTGAAGGGATTCTCATCGTTGGCGCCTCAAATGTTTCTCGGTTAATTGGGCATTATTTAGAGACCAACGATAGGCACGTGGTATTGATTGATAGTAATTTGACCAATATTAAAAAAGCTCAAGATTTAGGTCTGGAAGCTTTAACCAGTAATATTTATTCGGATACTTTAACCGATAATATTGAACTTAATGATATGGGCTATTTAGTTGCGTTGACTGGTAATTCGGACATCAACAAATTTGCAATCAATAAGTTTAGTAAACAGTTTGGCGAAAACGGATCTTTTCGGTTAATAACGGTAGACGAAATGAATGACCCAAAAAACAACCCAAAAGAAGGTTTGTTTTCGCATACCGATGATTTTATATCACTTACCGAAGTGGCGCGTAACTTCCCGGAAATTCATGAATTTGAAATTAAAGATGGAGCGCACTACGAAAAAACGATTGATCTTGCAAATAAGGATAAAGACATTATTCCTTTATTTTTGAAAGACGCACTGGGCGAATTGGAGATTATATCATCCTATAATAAAGATGTAAAAGAAATTAAAAAAGGCTTTCAACTTGTTTATTTGGGAAAGCCTATTGAATTAATATTATAAAACCATGTAATTATGCAACTCAATAAAATTTTATTAATCTTACTTGTTGTCATTGGTATAATAATGATTGTTTTGGGTGTAAAGGCCAATATGATGAAACCACCCATGTTAACAGGCATAGGGTTTTTTATCATTGCCTATATACTTAGCCAAACAACAAGTAAATAAGCGTATTAGCTTTCGCTAATCGTTTAGTTTCAGGACAGCCATAAACGCTTCTTGCGGGATTTCAACATTCCCAACTTGACGCATACGTTTTTTTCCTTTTTTCTGTTTTTCTAATAATTTACGCTTTCTGGAAATATCGCCACCATAACATTTGGCCGTAACATCTTTACGTAGAGCCTTGATAGTTTCTCGTGAAATAATTTTGGCGCCAATAGCGGCCTGAATTGGAATATCAAATTGTTGTCTAGGGATAAGACTTCTTAATTTTTCACACATCTTTTTACCAATGTTGTAGGCATTATCAGCATGAATTAATGCCGAAAGCGCATCAACGGTTTGACCGTTAAGCAAAATATCGACGCGTACCAATTTAGAGGCCCGTAAACCAATAGGCGAATAATCAAAAGAAGCATATCCTTTTGAGACAGTTTTTAAGCGATCATAAAAATCGAAAACAATTTCAGCCAAAGGCATATCAAAGTTTAACTCTACGCGCTCGGTTGTTAAGTAGGTTTGATTGGTAATAACCCCGCGTTTTTCTATACACAACGACATCACATTGCCCACAAAGTCTGATTTTGTAATAACGGTTGCTTTTATATAGGGTTCTTCTACGCGCTCTAAACTTGACGGATCTGGTAAATCGGTTGGGTTATTAACAATGATAGCATCATTAGGATGCTTTCTTATAAAGGCATGGTATGATACGTTGGGAACCGTTGTAATTACGGTCATATTAAACTCGCGCTCTAAACGTTCCTGAATAATTTCAAGGTGCAACATACCTAAAAAGCCACAACGAAAACCAAAACCTAAAGCCGCAGAACTTTCAGGTATAAAAACTAAAGACGCATCATTAAGTTGAAGCTTCTCCATGGAGTTACGAAGCTCTTCGTAATCTTCGGTATCCACAGGATAAATACCAGCAAAAACCATAGGTTTTACATCTTCAAAACCTTCAATAGGATTGGTTGTAGGATGTTTTGCATCGGTAATGGTATCACCAACTTTTACTTCTTTAGCTTCTTTTATTCCGGTAATCACATAGCCAACGTCGCCTGCTTTTATTTCTTGCCTTGGAAACTGTGCTAACTTTAAAGTCCCGACTTCATCAACAAAATAGTTTTTTCCTGTGGCTATAAATTTAATTTGTTGCCCTTTTTTAATCGAACCATTAATCACTCTAAAATAAGTCTCTACACCACGAAACGGATTATACACCGAATCAAAAATTAATGCTTGTAAAGATTCATCCGGGTTTCCTTTTGGCGCTGGAACACGTTCAATAATTGCTGTTAATATGTCTTCAATACCAATACCTGTTTTAGCACTTGCCGGAATCACTTCATCTGGATCACAACCTAAAAGATCTACAATATCATCGGTTACTTCTTCAGGGTTCGCACTGGGCAAGTCTACTTTATTGAGTACTGGGATAATCTCCAGATCATTCTCTAAAGCTA
This sequence comes from uncultured Flavobacteriaceae bacterium, assembly GCA_964195015.1. Taxonomy (GTDB): domain Bacteria; phylum Bacteroidota; class Bacteroidia; order Flavobacteriales; family Flavobacteriaceae; genus CAXMOQ01. The sequence goes on from CAXMOQ010000014.1 coordinate 27,181, forward strand.
AATAGAGGTTAGAAATGGTTTGAGCTTGAATACTCTGTGCGGCATCTACAATAAGCAAAGCGCCTTCACAAGCTGCGATGGAACGTGATACTTCATACGAAAAATCGACATGGCCAGGCGTGTCTATTAAATTCAGGATATAGTCTTCACCTTGGTAAGTATATTCCATTTGAATGGCGTGCGACTTTATGGTAATGCCACGTTCGCGCTCCAAATCCATACTATCCAATAATTGATCCTGCTTCTCCCTATCGGTTACAGAGCCTGTAAGCTCTAGCAAACGGTCGGCGAGTGTGCTCTTACCATGATCAATATGTGCAATAATGCAAAAGTTTCTAATATTCTTCATAAAGCCAATACTTCCGTAAAAAAGATTTTGCAAATATAGTTCATTTATTAAGCTTTATACGCTTTATGAATAACAAAACCTATATGCCCTCTTTATGGTTTTACCGTATTGAAAAGTGTAAAACAAATAGTATATTGCAATTCTAAATAAATAATTTTGAAGTTAATTGCCTACGTTGCTTTAATACTGTTTGGACTATTATTACCAACCACCACTTTCGCACAAGAGTTTACTATAACTGGCACCATTAGCGATTCTACCAAGCAACCCATTGCCTACGCCAACATTATTTTAAGGACACAGAATGATTCTACCATCATTGCTGGAACCAGCAGTAATGAAGAAGGTCGCTTTACATTAAATAATGTTGAAGCAGCTAGTTATGTACTGACGGTAAGTTTTATTGGATACGAAGATTTTAATACGGGAGTTTCTATCGAGAAAGATATTGCCCTAAAGACTATCACTTTAACAGAAGCAACCGAAGCCTTATCGGAAGTTGAAATCACCTATAAAAAACCTACGCTTAAAAAGGAGGTAGACCGTTTGGTGTTTAATGTTGAGAAATCGGCTTTAACCGAAGGTAATATGATGGAGGTTTTACGAAGCACGCCTGGTGTTTTGGTTTTAGATAATAAAATTACGATTAAAAATGCGCCACCTACAGTTTACATAAACGATAGGAAAGTGCATTTATCTAATGAGGAATTAAGTCAATTATTAGAAAGTTCTTCGGCAAATACCATAAAATCGATTGAAGTTATTACAAATCCTCCAGCAAAATATGATGCCGAAAGTGGTGCTGTTCTAAATATAATAATGAGTAAAAATTTAGCAACTGGTTATAATGGAAGTGTTTACTCAAATTACACCCAAGGCGTTTTTCCGAGAATGAATTACGGCATGAACAACTTTTACAAAACAAGTAAAGTAAATATTTTTGCCAATTATAGTTACACAAATAAAAAAGAGAATAGGGAAGGACTTGAAACCATTAACTTTTTAGATAATGGGAGTATAGATGAACGTTGGATTACCGATACCGACAGAAATAAATGGACCGAAACACATAACTTCAATTTCAATTTCGACTATTTTATTAATAACAACAATACATTGAGCGTATCGTCAAACATATTGCTGTTACCATATTTTAAATATATAACCAAAGGCACCACGAATATAAGTGACGCTGCTAATGTGCATCAATCAAGTTTTAATTCTAACAATTTGTCTAGGGATGAAAAATACAATTTAGGTTTTGATTTAGATTATGTTCATGATTTTAAGAACGAAGGAAAGCTATCGGCAAATGCGCATCTAACCACCTATGATTATACTCGAGATCAAGATGTAAACAGTGATTATTTTGATCAAACAAATAACTATGATTTTAGTACGGCATTTAACACCAATGCAAATCAAAACACAGATATTTATACAGGACAACTGGACTACGAAACACCAATAGACCAAACAGCATCCTTTTCGGCCGGAATAAAAGCTTCCCAAATCACGACAGAAAGCGATATTACACAGTTTGATATTATTGGCGGCACAGAAATATTAGATCCTAACAATACGGATGCTTTTAATTATGACGAATCTATATATGCTGCCTATTTAAGTTATGAAAAGAGCTGGGAAAAATGGAGTTTGTCTGTCGGGTTGCGTATGGAACAAACCTATATTGAAGGGCAATCTATTAACGATAACATAAACAATAAACAAGATTATTTAGAGTGGTTTCCAACACTAAATTTAAGCCATCAGGCTTCAGACCATGTAAGTGTTTATGTGAATTATAAGCGAAGTTTGGAAAGACCGAATTATCAAAGCCTCAATCCGTTTAAATTTTATATTAATGACAACCACATTTTTGCTGGGAATCCGGATCTAAAACCTTCATTTACAGACCACGTTGTGCTTGGAACATCCATCTCAGATACTTACATCGTTGAAGCTTATTATAAACGGACTAAAGGCAATGTCTCTTTTTTGCCCATACAAGACAATGAAAACGATATCCTTATTGAAACACCGGTTAATTTGGATGAAACCATTGAGTTTGGGTTCGATTTTAGCACCTTCTTTAATATCACGGAAAACTGGTTTGTCTATTTTGTAACGTCTTTTTATAATGCGCAAGACGAAACCAATTTTAATGGCAACAGCGTTATTTTAGATAAATGGACTAACTATACGGTGTTTAGCAATGATTTTTTGTTATTAAAGGATAAAAGTTTAACGGCCAATTTTACTTTTGCCTACACCTCTGGAAGCTTGCAAGGTCTACGCGAAACAAGTTCGGCTGTAGTTACAAACTTGTCGTTGAAAAAGAATGTATTTAAGAAAAAAGGAACAGTTTCTCTCTATATATCAGACTTGATGAATGAACAGGACTTTTCTGTGTCAACTAAATATTTGAATCAAGATAACACTACCTTTTCAAATTTAGATAACCGTTATATTAAACTTGGTTTTAGTTATAAGTTTGGAAACACTAATTTAGAAACCAACGAGCGCACCAAAGAACGCAATGAGCGTGATAGACTGGAAAAGAAGGAACTTTAGTTATCTATCAATTAGTTTTTAAACAATTCCATTAAAAAGAATTGAATCGACTCTTTTAGATATTTCATTCATTTTCAATACTTTTGCAGTCCAATACTAGAAACTTGGTAAAAATAGACCACATAGAACTTCCGGATTTCCCATTGCTACTTGCGCCAATGGAAGACGTTAGCGATCCACCATTCCGCGCTTTATGCAAGGAGCAAGGTGCCGATGTTGTTTATACCGAGTTTATCTCCAGCGAAGGCTTAATTCGCGATGCAGCCAAAAGCACCATGAAGTTGGATATTTATGAAAAGGAACGTCCTGTTGGTATTCAGATTTTTGGTGCTAATTTAGATAGCATGTTACAAACGGTGGATATCGTTGAAAAATCGAAACCCGATATCATTGATATTAATTTTGGTTGTCCAGTTAAAAAAGTGGTTAGCAAAGGCGCTGGTGCAGGCATTTTAAAGGATGTTGATTTAATGGTATCGCTAACAGCCGAAATGGTTAAGCGTACACATTTACCGATAACCATAAAAACCCGATTGGGCTGGGATTACGATTCTATTAGAATAGTGGAAGTTGCCGAAAGACTTCAGGATGTAGGCTGTAAGGCCATTGCTATTCATGGGCGTACACGTGCGCAAATGTATAAAGGTGAAGCCGACTGGAAACCTATAGCCGAGGTTAAGAACAATTCGCGAATGCATATTCCCGTATTTGGCAATGGCGACATAGACACACCGGAAAAAGCTATGAAAATACGTGATAGTTACGGACTTGATGGCGCCATGATCGGGCGTGCAACCATAGGAAATCCTTGGTTTTTTAAGCAAGTAAAACACTATTTTAAAACAGGACAGCATTTAGCACCAATTTCGCTTGAAGACCGTGTTGATGCTGCAAGACGTCATTTACAAATGGCAATAGATTGGAAAGGGGAAACGCTTGGTGTTTTTGAAACACGTCGCCACTACACGAATTACTTTAGGGGCATTCCGCATTTTAAAGAATACCGCATGAAAATGGTAACCAGTGATGCATCGGCTGATGTTTTTGCTGCTTTCGATGAAGTTTTAGAAAAGTTTTCTAAGCATCAGTTTGTTTAATTCTGTAAACTGATAGATTCAAAATCACAGTTGCTTAATAAGTGCCTTTGAAATTCTAACGGAAGCAATTTTAGAAGCCATGATGCCCAAAACCGAAATGGTTAAGAACACAAGTATAAAATTCATCGGGTTAACACTTACAGGATATGCGAAACTTGGTGTTATCATAACCAGCGAAAAAACTTGCTGAAGCATAACCACAATATAGCCTAACGCCAGACCAATTAAGCCACCAATCACACTCATTAAACTCCCTTGAAGAAAGAAAATTCTACGAATACCTTTTATGGTAACACCAAGGTTAAATAGTGTAGTTAGATTTTTCCTTTTGTCTAGAATCATCATGATGATAGAGCCAATAACGTTAAACAATGCAATAATCAACACCAAAGTAAAGATTAAATACACGGCTAAATTTTCGGTGTTTAACATTTTATAAAGCGCATCATTGAGTTGTGCTCTGTTTTTTAAAATGACTTTATTACCAAGGATCGAAATGATTTCAGCTTTAACAACTTCTACATCAACACCTTCTTTTAATTTGAATTCAATGGACGAAACTTGATTTCTCTTATAACTTAAAAGCCGTTGCGCCATATCAATAGACGCAAAAACGTAAGTATCGTTCAGGTTTTCGTTAATGTCAAAAATCCCAACATTAATGGCTTTTACAATATTGAAGGCATTTTTAGTTGAGGTAATTTGTCCCTTTCCGGGTTTCGGCACATAAATACTCACGGTTTTAGCGTAATCTAAAACACTAAAAGAAAGGTTGTTAGAAATGCCCCAACCCACAACGATCTGATTTGTATTTTGAGCCAACCAGCTGCCTTGTACAATAACCGAATCAATGCTATTTACATTTTGGTAATTTTCATCAACCCCTTTAATGGAGGCCAAATAGTTTTTATCATCAAAAGCAACCACAACACGCTCCTCTATGACTTTTGAATAGTGGGCGATGCCTTCTACATTATTCAATTTAGTGAGATCACTTTCAGTAAGCATAAAAGACTTTCCAACAGATGATTCTGCTTTTAAATCAGGATCTACCAAGGAGGAAAACTGAAGTGTAAAATCTTTTAATCCCGCAAACCCGGAAAGCACCACGAATAGCGATGCAGAACCCAGAACAACGCCAAGGGCAGCTAAAATGGTAATAAAGTTTATAGCATTGTTAGTGCTTTTAGAGCGTAAATAACGTTTAGCTATATATAGTGAAAAGCTCATACGCATATTAAGAAAAGAATAATAAGTTTAACTTAAAACACACAATTTTGAAAGTTATTAAAACTGATTACGTTTTTTTTCTTTTACCCAAAAGGTCAGGATCTGAAATGGGATTTTCCTTACCTTTTAAGGACTTTTCAATTTGGTCAATATACTCTAACGAATCATCAACAAAAAATTCCAGCCTTGGCATACGCCTTAATTGATGCCTTGTGCGTTGTGCCAATTCGTGCTTAATTAAAGGTGCGTTGGACTGAATGCCCTCTAAAAGCTCTTTCCCCTTATTGTTTGGAAAAATGCTTAAATATACTTTTGCAACAGACAGGTCTACGGTAACTTTTACTTTAGATACCGAAATGATAATGCCCTGCATACCACCTTGTGTAGCAGCGCTTTGAAGCACATCTACCAAATCACGTTGTAATACCGAAGCTATTTTCTTTTGTCTTTGACTTTCTTCCATTTAAATTTTTTTGCAAGCCATTTTTAATATTATACCAATTAAGTTTTAAGATGCCGTATAAATAAATTGAATTATTTTTTGATTAATTGAGTTTAAAAATATAAGCATAGCCATAGCTTACGGTTCTATTTTTAAATGATAAGTAAGCAAAAAAGAAACGGTTTATATGCGACATCTTAAAACTTAATTGGTATTATAGATACATTAAAACGACTTCTGCTGCAAAAATAGAGGATATTTAAAGATTATCTTACTTTTGGTTTACAAAATTTGTACTTTACTCGTATTGTTGAATATAAAGATTTCCGTTTTCACGGAAAATAAATATGAATAAAATTGAGCACATAGGGATTGCCGTTAAGAACTTGGAAACATCTAACGCATTGTTTGCCAAACTCTTCGGGGAAAAACAGTATAAAACTGAAGCAGTAGAAAGCGAAGGCGTTATAACCTCATTTTTTAAAGTTGGAGATAATAAGATCGAGTTGTTAGAAGCTACAAACGAAGATAGTGCCATTGCAAAGTTCATTAATAAAAAAGGCGAAGGCATCCATCATATTGCTTTTGATGTCGATGATATTGAAGCCGAAATTGTTAGACTCAAAGAAAATGGCTTTACGGTATTAAATGAAACACCCAAAAAAGGGGCCGATAATAAGCTCGTGGTTTTTTTGCATCCTAAATCTACAAATGGCGTTCTCATTGAGTTGTGCCAAGAGATAAAGAAATAAATTCCTTGTGGCGTAATAAAATAAATATTAGATTTGCAGCCAATTTTGGTCCCATAGCTCAGTTGGTTAGAGCACCTGACTCATAATCAGGGGGTCCATGGTTCGAGCCCATGTGGGACCACTTTTAAGCTTAAATTACAATTGTAGTTTAGGCTTTTTTTGTGCTTAAACTCTACATATTGATTGCATTCACTGCATTAGTTGCATTTTACTTATAACGCCAAGTTGCCAACTTTTTTTACTAAAAAAGACTCCTATGGGGTCTCCTATAATTTTTCA
>CAXMOQ010000015.1:0-232 GCA_964195015.1 uncultured Flavobacteriaceae bacterium
GTTTTACAAAATATACAAATCAGCCTAATGGTGTTGCCTTGCGCAATAGCATTGCAGAAAAGGTATCGGCTGAAAACAAGTACTGTTTTTAGCATGATGTAATTACTTTTGTGACTAACTCGATTTTAAAAAGCCAATTCGATATTTTGAATTGGCTTTTTTTATTTTTTAATTTAAATAAGTGTTTTGACTATTTGTTAGACTTTGTAGTTATTTTCTAAAGTAATAACCG
>CAXMOQ010000015.1:242-11420 GCA_964195015.1 uncultured Flavobacteriaceae bacterium
GCTATGTGCGCCAACAATGTTTTCTAATGGAAAGCGTCTACCTATAACCGACTTAATTTCTCCTGACTCAAGAAGTTCTTTAATAATATTTAGATCCTTTTTATTGAATATTGCAACTCCAGCCACTATTTTTTTACTTCCACTTATAGAAGTGAAAAGCATTTGAAAATACTGTGATATTCCTGCAACTGCTAAAAGTAAGCGTCCTTTTTGGTTTAGAGATTTTTTACAACGAGAAAATGAAATTTTACCAACGGTATCATAAATAATGTCATAGGTTTCACCATTTTTAGTAAAGTCGGTTGTTGTGTAATCGATAACTTTATCTGCACCTAGCGATTTCACTAATCCCAAATTAGAGGTACTGCATACGCCTGTAACTTCTGCTCCAAAATATTTGGCTAACTGCACGGCAAAAACACCCAATGCACCAGAAGCGCCATTGATAAGCACTTTTTGTCCGCTTTTAATTTTTCCAAAATCTCTTAAGAACTTTAAAGACGTTAAGGCTCCAAATGGTGCTGCAGTCGCTTCATCATAGCCAATGTTTGATGGTTTAAGTGAAATAGCTTCTCCTTCAGCAATAATAAGATATTCGGCATGACTCCCAAAATTATTGTTAGCTCCAAAAACCTCATCGCCTTCTTTAAATTGTGTTACATCCTTACCTTTAGCTTCAACTATTCCAGAAAAGACAACACCTAACACTTGTTTTCTTGGTTTAAAAATACCAAAAATCAGTCTTGTAATGAGTCTAAATCCGAAAGGTATATTAAAGCCACGTATTCTAGCATCTCCTGAAGTAACCGCAGTAGTATATACTTGGACTAATAATTCATTATCCTTATGAGATGGCTTTTCAACATCTTTAATTTGAAGTGTCTCTGGTGACCCATATTTAGTATATACTGCTGCTTTCATGTTTTTTCTTAATTAGATTCAATAGTTTAATTGAAGACGTATTATCTATTGTTTTGTTACACTTGACATAATATATTTTTTCTGTTGTTCAAAAACCTTTATAATTAATAACATGTATTTGTTTAAAACCATTCACATTATTATCAAAATCTTTAAAATCCCGATAGGGCAAATCTATAAGAGTAATATTAATAAACTGCTCTAATATTTTCATTAATTTAGAAGAAATTTTATAAAATGAGATTGTGTTTAAAATTAATAGGTGGTTTTCTTCTTATTTTAATCTTTTATGGATGTAAGAAACCCATAAAAACAAGTATTATGATCGAAGAGGTTAGTTCGCAAAAAAAAGACCATCAACTCAATGAAGTTGAAAAAGCATTAGAACCAATAATTATTGATGGCGTTGCAAATGAGGTCATTTGGAATAATGTTGCTTGGTATCCAATAGATCAATTATGGCTTGGAGAAGAATATGACTCTTCAGATTTTAAAGGAAAATATAAATTAAGCTGGACTGCTGATGCACTTTATGTTTTGGCAGAAATACTTGACGATGTATTATCAGATCAACATAATGATCCTTTAAAATTTTGGTGGGATGATGATTGTATCGAAATTTTTATTGATGAAAATAACAGTGGTGGAGATCATCAATATAATCATAGCGCCTTTGCATATCATATTGCTTTAGATGGTAATGTAGTTGATATGGCACTTGATGAGAATCCAAAATTATACAACAGTCATATTCAATCAGAACGGCAAACGGTAGGAAACATGTCCATTTGGGAATTTAAGATTGTTATTTATAGTGATACATTTAGTGATAATGCTCCAAATGAACCTGTTGTATTAAGGACAGGTAAAAAAATTGGGTTTGCCATTGCGTACTGTGATAATGACAACAGTAAGGAGCGAGAAAATTTTATTGGATCTGTCGCTGTAGATGGCGAAGATAAAAACCGTGGTTGGATTGATGCCAATATTTTTGGAACACTTATATTAACAGATTAAAATATGAAAAACACTAGTGTAATTTTATTATTGTTTTTGGTAAATTTACTTACTTCCCAAACTAATCAACAACTCTACGATATTATTGATGCTGTTTCGGCAGAACGCATTAAAAAAGATATCAAAACACTCGTTAACTTTGGAACAAGAAACACCTTTAGTGACACCATATCAAATACACGAGGCATTGGTGCAGCCAGGCGCTGGATAAAATCTGAATTCGAATCTATTTCAACAAATTACGAAGATTGTTTAGAGGTCTTTTATCAAAAGGATTATGTTACTACAGAAAGCAATCGTCGTGTGCCACATGATGCTTGGGTTGTTAATGTCGTTGCGATACAACGTGGCACTATTTATCCTAATAGATATGTTATTATGAGTGGTGATATCGACTCTCGTGCAAGCGATACTATGGACTTTATAACTGATGCTCCCGGAGCGAACGATAACGCTTCTGGAATGGCAGGAACTATTGAAGCAGCTAGAGTTTTGAGTAAATATAAGTTTGAAAATAGCATTGTTTATGTTGGGCTTTCTGGTGAAGAACAAGGACTTTTTGGTGGCGCTGGTTTAGCAAAATACGCCCAAGAAAAAGATTGGGACATTATAGGTGTATTAAACAACGATATGATAGGCAACATTAAAGGCGTTGATGGTGTTATTGATAATAGAACCTTTAGGATATTTTCCGAACCTGTGCCCCCAACAGAAACTGAGGAACAAAGACGTGCTAGACGTTTTTATGGCGGTGAAGTCGATGGTATTTCACGTCAGTTGGCACGTTATGTTTATAAAACAACAAAAACCTACATGCCAGAAATGAATCCGAAAATGATTTATCGTTTAGATCGTTTTGGTCGTGGTGGTCACCATAGACCCTTTAATGATCTTGGGTATGCTGGTATAAGGATTATGGAAGCGCACGAAAACTACACACAGCAACATCAGGATATTCGTGAAGAAAATGGCATTAAATATGGTGATGTGATAGACCATGTAAACTTTGATTACGCAAAAAAACTTACGGCAGTCAATGCAATCAATTTAGCGAGTTTAGCGTCCGCACCTCCTGCTCCAAAAAACGTCGCTATTGGTGGTATTGTTGAAGCTTCGGCAAAGCTTAAATGGGATAAAGTAGTTGGTGCTGTTGGCTACGAAATATATTGGCGAGATACTACCTCACCAAACTGGGATTATAGTCGCTATGTTAGTGACGTTTTAGAGTTTACATTAAAAGGAATCGTTATTGACAATTACTTCTTTGGAATAGCATCTGTTGGCAAAAACGGATTCGAAAGCCCAGTTACTTTTCCTAATAGTGTCTTTAGAAATTAATATCTTTATAAAAAAAATATTCAAAATGAATTCACGTTTTATGGCATTGGCACTATTGCTTTTTTTAAGCATGTCACTTTCAGCCCAACAAAATTTCACAAAACAAGATACTTTAAGAGGCACTATCACACCGGAACGATCTTGGTGGGATTTAACGTACTACCATTTGAATATTAAAGTCGACCCAGACAAAAAAAATATATCTGGTAAAAACACTATTCAGTATAAAGTTTTAGAAAATAAATCTGTTATGCAATTCGATTTGCAAGCGCCTTTAAAAATGACAAAAGCCATTCAGGATGGAGAAGAATTACAAATAAAACATGAAGGCAATGCCCATTTTATAACATTAAATGATAATCAAAATATTGGAAGTGTAAACTCACTGGATGTTTACTACGAAGGTAATCCAAAGGAAGCTATTAGAGCGCCTTGGGATGGTGGTTTCTCCTGGAAAAAAGACGATAACGGGAATCATTTTGTTGCCACGTCTTGTCAAGGTTTGGGTGCCAGCGTTTGGTGGCCTAACAAAGACCACATGTACGACGAAGTGGATAGTATGCTTATTAGCGTTAATATTCCAAAAGGATTAATGAATGTGTCCAACGGAAGACTACGTAAACTAGAAGAACACGATAATAATACGGTAACATCGCATTGGTTTATAAGCAACCCTATTAATAATTATGGCGTCAACATTAATATTGCGGATTACGTGAATTTTTCTGAAGTCTATGAAGGTGAAAAAGGGCCTTTAGATATGGATTATTATGTATTAAGCTACAATTTAGAAAAAGCCAAAGAACATTTTAAGGATGCCCCAAAAATGATGAAAGCGTTTGAGCATTGGTTTGGACCTTACCCTTTTTACGAAGACAGTTTTAAATTAGTCGAAGTCCCTTATTTAGGGATGGAACATCAAAGCTCGGTAACTTATGGCAATCAATATAAAAAAGGCTATTTAGGCACCGATTTATCAGGAACCGGTTGGGGCTTGAAATTTGATTTTCTTATTATTCATGAAGCAGGCCATGAGTGGTTTGCTAACAATATTACCTATAAAGATATTGCAGACATGTGGATTCATGAAGGTTTTACAGCCTATTCTGAAAACCTGTTTTTAGATTATTATTATGATAAAGAGGCATCAGCAGCGTATGTGATTGGAACACGTGAAAATATTGGTAATGATAAACCCATTATTGGCAATTACAATGTAAATAATAAAGGTTCTGGGGATATGTACTACAAAGGTGCAAATATGCTTCACACATTAAGGCAACTTATTGAAGATGATGAAAAATGGCGTCAGATTTTACGCGGATTAAATAAAACCTTTTATCATCAAACCGTTACCACGCAACAAATTGAAGATTACATAAGTAAACAAACAGGTATTGATTTAACCGAATTTTTTAATCAGTATTTAAGAACTACCGACATTCCTACTCTAGAATATAAAATTGAGAACAAAGAACTTAAATACCGTTATATAAACATTGTAGAGAAATTCGATATGCCAATTCAAGTGACTGTTGATGGTAAAGTGCAATGGCTTTTTCCTAAAGCCAACTGGCAATCAAAACCATTAGAATCTGAAGATTCGTCTATAGAAGTTGATCCTGATTTTTACATAGAAGTTAAAAAGCTTTAGCTCTTAAAATGGAAATCCAGGAGCTTTATTTTAAAAACCATAAAGAATGGCGCAGTTGGTTATCTGAAAATCATGATACACATACTGCCATCTATTTAATTTTCTATAAACTAGAGCTCAAGAAACCAACCATGCGATGGGAAGAAGCTGTTAAAGTTGCGCTTTGTTTTGGCTGGATAGATTCTACAGTAAAAAGTTTAGGCAACGGAAAACGTCGCCAATATTTTACACCCAGAAATCCTAAAAGCGTGTGGAGTGCTTTAAACAAACGATATATTATAGAACTTACCTCCAATAATTTAATGCACGAAAGTGGTTTGGCCAAAATTGAAATTGCCAAACAAAATGGGTCATGGATAGCTTTAGATAATGTTGAGAATGAAGTTGTTCCCAAAGATCTTCAAACGCAATTTATTAAAAACAAACGTGCTTTTACTAACTACACTAATTTTGCACCATCGTACAGAAAAGGATATTTATATTGGCTAAATCAAGCCAAACGAGAAGCGACACGCGAAAAAAGAATATCAGAAATCATTAAATTTTGTGAAGCAAATGTAAAATCAAGAGACAATTGGTAATAAAACGCTTAAAGTGCCGTCAGCATTTGTACCAAAACTATGATGCATGTTAATTAGAGCTTCTGCCAGCCGCTGCCTCACAGATTTTTGAACCATATTTACAATAATATCATCCGCTTCTTTTAAATCATGCGCCATATGCTTCAACACATCAAGAGAGAAATTAGTATTCTTTTGAAGGTCACCAACAATTTCACTCTTCGGGATACCAAAATTAATTAAAACATGTCATATGTCATGTTGAACTAAATAGAAGGTATTATCCTTACATTTCGACATAATTCCTAAATACAGAATTTATGAACATTGATAAAGTAACTTTTCTAAATAATGAAGGACAGCAATTATCAGGACGTTTAGAACTTCCGGTAAATCAGAACCCCCATAACTTCTCCATTTTTGCACATTGTTTTACTTGTAATAAAAATTTATTGGCTGTAAAGAATATAAGCAGGGCATTAACTTCTAATGGTTTTGGAGTATTGCGTTTTGATTTTACGGGTTTGGGTGAAAGCGACGGGGATTTTTCAGATACCAATTTCTCCGGAAACGTTGAAGATTTGGTAAGTGCTGCACAATATTTATCCAACAATTACAAATCTCCAACACTTATTATTGGACATTCTCTTGGAGGTGCTGCTGCGATATTTGCCGCATCCCAAATAGATTCTATAAAAGCTGTAGCAACTGTTGGAGCACCTTCAAATCCAAAACACGTACAACATTTATTGCACAGCAGTTTAGACGAAATACGAGCCAGCGGAAAAGCCACTATAAATTTAAGTGGTCGTAATTTTACTATTAAAAAACAATTTCTTGATGATTTAGAAGCTAATGGTCTTTCTGAAACAGCCAAAAGCTTACGAAAACCCTTACTCGTTATGCATTCGCCTCAAGATGAAACGGTTAATATAAATAATGCTGAAGCCATTTATAAGGCTGCACATCATCCTAAAAGTTTTGTTTCACTCGATGGTGCCGATCATTTATTAAGCAATAAAGAAGATTCTATTTACGTGGGGAATGTTATTTCGGGTTGGGCAAAACGCTATGTGGACATCCAGGAAATAGAAGTATTAAAGACCAAGCATCAGGTCGTGGCTAGTTTAGACAACGACGACGGATTTACAACACAAATGAAAGCTGGAAATCATTATATGGTTGCCGATGAACCCACAAGTTATGGTGGTAAAGATTTTGGTCCTTCTCCTTACGAATTGGTTTCGGCAGGGTTATCAGCTTGTACGGCTATGACCATACAAATGTATGCCAAACGTAAAGGTTGGATTATTGATAATGTTGAAGTACATACAAACTATGAAAAAACCCATGCCATAGATTGTGAACACTGTGATGAAGATTCTTCAAAAATTGACACTTTTAACCGTGAGATTAAATTAGATAGTCAGTTAGATGAAAAACAAATAAAGCGTGTTCTGCAAATTGCCGATAAATGTCCTGTTCATAAAACGCTGCACAACGATACACAAATTATTACCAATTTGATTCAGTAACAGAAATTTGCTATTGGACAAATATTGACTTAACTTTCATTCAAAATTTAAGAACCACATATTCTCATGAAAAAAACACTGATTTTTATCCTAGCAATATCTTTAATTTTTGCTTTTGGCTGCAAAAATGATAAAAAGAAAACTGAAGAAATTATTGAAGAAATCATAGTCACAGAGGAACCTGTTGTTGAAGTAGATGGACTTATTGTTAGCCTCGAACCTAAAAGCGAAAGCCATGTATCCGGAACGGTTGTGTTTACAGAAGACAATGATGCAGTAACCATGGTAGCAACTTTACAAGGTTTAGATGCTGGCGAGCATGCCATTCATTTGCATGAAAAATCGAATTGCTCTTCGGCTGATGGCAAATCGTCTGGAGGTCATTGGAATCCAACTAATCAAGCACACGGAAAATGGGGCGCTACGGAAGGTTTTCACAAAGGCGATATTGGTAATTTTACAGCGGATGCTGATGGTAACGGAACAATTACATTTACCACAGATCAATGGTGTATTGGTTGCGACGATGACACAAAAAATATTATAGGTAAAGGCATTATAGTGCATCAAGGTACAGACGACTTTACTTCACAACCTAGTGGTGCTGCAGGCAGTCGTGTAAGTTGTGGTGGCGTGATTCAATAAATAAAAAATTAAAATAACTAACAAAAGCTGCTTTTTCAAGTAGCTTTTTTAATTTTATAGCATAAACTTAATATTAGTATGAATCCGTCGGCTAGTGGTTGGATAAAAAAATTACAACAAGGGTTATCTAAAAACGAAACCTTAATGGCTATGCCTCAAAATGAGTTTTACAACGCATTGCGAGCTAGTGGTTTTATTTACGGCAGTAATATATACATTGTAAATAACAGCATTGATAAAGCCGATTTAAGCGATGAGGAGATTTGTAAAGTAAACTTATTTATAGCTTTACTTTATACCTATAACAATTCATCTACAACAGTTGAGTTTATTGATAGCATCATTGGTTTTTACACCGAAATAAATGAATATAAAACCAATTTTTTCAAAGATATTTTAGATGGTAAAAAGTCTAGTACACAGCTCGAAAAAATTATTCATAAACGCATACAGATTGATGACAATTTCATTACAAAAAATTTCAACTACTTTGTTATTAATGCTTTGTTGTTTGTTGATGTTTTAGCCTATAAGGAATACTTAAAAAATCAGATTATAACGAATGCTTATATTCTAGATTTAGAAGCTTCCATCGAAGCCATAACATTAAGTGTATTAAATTCTAAAGCGCACAAAACGGAATACGACGATAGTCTTATTGCTTTATTTGAATCGTCTTTGCGCTATCAGGACAATTCGAATATTAGTTACAAACAAGCTGTTCAAAATACAGCAACTCGCCAAGAGCGCCGTTATATTTTAGATATTGCCTGTATGGCCACCTGGAGCGACCGCCTAATTGACCTCAATGAACAAGCATTCTTAAAGCAATTAGCCCGTGATTTCGAATTAGAAAACCCCATAATTGAAGCATCTATTGTATCTGTGAATCACTTTTACACTACGTATAAGGATGATATCGCCCTATTGAGTTCTAAAAATATTGTAAAAAGCTTTTATGATAATTCCAGTAAAATGGTGAGTAAGCTTATTTCCAGAAATGGGAAACGTTTACAAAAAGAGCTTAAAGAAAGTAAAGAACTTATGGTATTACTTTCAAAATCTACAGTGAGAGATTTAAGTAATGACGAGCAAAAGCAGGTGCAAAAACAACTTTTAGATATCTTTAAATCCATCCCTAGTTTAGCTATTTTCATTTTGCCGGGCGGCATGCTTTTACTGCCTTTGGTCATTAAATTTATCCCGAAGTTGTTGCCATCTGCCTTTGATGATAATCGGATTGAGGATGAATGATCTTTAGAATAAACCTATTCCAACCAAGCTTTAAAGTCCTTAACGCGTTCGCGCGCCACGATAACCTCATGTTCGCTATACGATTTTAGTTTTATTTGCAATCGGGAGTTGGTATAACTTACCATATCTTTTATAGCATTTATATTAACAAAGAACTTTCGGTTAATGCGAAAAAATGTTTGTGGTTCCAAGTCATTTTCTAAATTATCGAGCGTTGTATCTAACAGATAGTTTCTACCTTCAACAGTATATAAATAAGTGCCTTTATTTTCACTGTAAAAACATTCGATATCGTCAATATTGATAAGCTTAAGATGTTGACCAATTTTAACCGAAAAACGTTTTTTATATTCGTAGTCTATCGGATTTACGAGCAATTTCTTTATGTCGTTAAAATCTAAAGTTACGGCTTGCTGTTTCGGCGTGCGTTCCTGGTATTTTTTTACGGCCTTTGCCAAATCGTCATCATCAATAGGTTTTAATAAATAATCGATGCTATTTAATTTAAAAGCTTGTAGCGCATATTCGTCATAGGCAGTAGTAAATATTATAGCCGATTTAATATCAACAACTTCAAAGATTTCGAACGATAAGCCATCACTTAATTGTATATCGAGAAATATTAAATCCGGATGTGCATTGTTTTGAAACCAAGCGATAGATTCTTCAACCGAATGCAACATGGTTTTGGCTTCGACATTTAAACTTTTTAACATGCGTTGTAAACGTCGTGCTGATGGTTTTTCGTCTTCTATAATTATTATGTTCATACTATTATTGTTTCTTTTTTCGTTGACTCGATTACTTTTAACTTTTAACAAAAAACTATTCCCAGCGTTTTTTATCTTCATCCATAAACTCTTGCACCTTACGGTTTTCCCATTGTTTTCCAAATAAAAGATCTTTACCAAACACGCCCATAGCGTGAAATGCTAACCCTATGCCCCAAAAAAATGCGGTTGAGAATGTTCCAAAATAAAAGATATTACTATCTCCTTGATTTATTGCATTGGTTGTGATTATAAAGATATTTACTGTAATATAAGCGGCTAAATGCCAGTAAAACCCTTTTAGCTTTTTAACTTTCTCTTTTGCTCTTAAATAGGCTTCTTTTCTTTCAAATTCTTTTTGAGAGGTATTAGTTTCTTGATTTCCTATATTATAATTTTCCATAATTTATTTTATTAATTCCAACGTTCGTTTTCCTCTTCTTGCATAAACTCTTCCATTTTTCGTTTTTCCCAACCACGTCCTAAAACACCTTCACTTACATATACTTTATAAGCTTGAAATGCGAGGCCAATTCCCCAACCAATAATTGGAAACCAAAACCATTTAAAATCCCAGGATGTTCTATAGTTTATAAAAATTAAAAATGGAATAACCAAACAATACGAAATTAGACTATAATAAAAGCCTTTAAGTTCTTCGACGTGCTTACGTGCTCTCACATAGCTATCGTCTATTCTGGATGTTGATTGTGTTCTCATGATTGGTATTTGTTTTGTAAGCATTGGTATTGCCACCGCAAAACGCTTTGCTTCTTTTGTAATATTTACTTTTTTATTGGTTAATAATTGATAGCGCTGCATAATATTACTTAAGCCTACACCGCTACTCTTTTTTACTATTTGTTTTGGTTGTAAATTGTTTTCTACAACCAAGCTATTACTTTCTTCATAAATTCTAATATGCAAGGGTTTATTAGACGTTACCATATTATGTTTTACCGCATTCTCTAAAAGAAGTTGTAACGCTAATGGCACCACTTTACTTTCTGGGTTTGATGCGTTTTCTGGCATGTCGAAAACAATGCTGTCTTCAAATCGCATTTTAAGTAGCGACATATAGGTTTTTGCAAACTGCAGTTCCTCATCTACCGTTACCAGTTCTTTGTTTTTTTGTTCCAAAACATAACGATATACTTTAGATAAAGACGTAGTGAACTTCTGTGCATTATCTGGGTTCTCTTCTATTAAACTAGTTAATACATTTAAACTATTGAATAAAAAATGTGGGTCTAACTGATTTTTTAAAGCATCGAACTTTGCACTTGCGGTACCGGCAATTACTTTTTGTTCTTTTATTTTATTTTGCTGGTACTTATTATAAAAATAAATAAAATGAAAAATAATAACGATTGTCAAGGTAATCCATAAACCAAACCGATAGGGAGCAAAAGTTTCATTTTCTATAAAGGAACCTAAAGTTTTACCATTCATATAAAGTGCAGTAAGCAATCGTAATATAAAGA
>CAXMOQ010000015.1:11430-33758 GCA_964195015.1 uncultured Flavobacteriaceae bacterium
GCCCTATTAAAGTAATGATTACTGAACCCGAAATACCAATAACAATACGTTTTATGCGATCGCCTTCTCCCCATTTGCGCTTTTCTAAATACGCAAAATAAAAGAAGTTAGAATAACCCAGAACAAAAGAGTACAATTGATAGAAGGTGAAATTTACCAATAAATCTGTAATACTTTCAAAATGAAACCCTCCATAAAGAGCGTTGCCAATACCAAATATAATGGCGCCTATGATAAAAGTGATAACACTATTTTTGGATGCTTTACTCATGTTTAAAATTTGAATCTCTAATGTACCTATTCTTTACAGGTTTCTAAAACCTGTTTTGCTCGTTTTTCTCCCCAATTTGGGCTAAATTCTGTTTCTGGCTTAAAGTTAGCGAAAAGTTCTAAAGAGCGTTCTATATCTTTACAAAATGGCTTGGTATCCTGACCAAAAAAGCGAGCACCACCCATATCCCATTCCGCCTTACCAAATACAACTCTTGGATTTTCAGGCGCCAACTGTTCAGCTTGAGCATATAGTGCTACTACCTTCCCCGATAAGGTCATGCCATAGGTAGCACCATCGAAGGCTACCCAAGCAGTATGCAACAAGGCTTGCATGGCTAATATTTCTGGGTTGTCTTTTGAGATTGCTGTCGCATCGTTTAGGAAATCTTGCGCTTTTTTGAGTTGCACTGTTAAAACCTCTTTGTCTTTTTCGCCAAAACTTTTTACAATATTTACGTTTGCTGCATAATAAGGCGGCAACCAGTTATCTGGCTCGGCATTGGCAATGCGTTCAAATAAATTTGATGCCTCTACGGGTTGATTATCTCCCCACAGTTCAAAGGCTTTTTTCATGCCTTTTTCATAATTTGTTTGAGAAGTCATAACTCCTGTGGTGAGTAATACTAAAATAATAGCTAGTTTTTGCATAATGGTTTTTGCTTAAAATTATAGTGCAAATATCAAAGGTTTAATCTAATCAATAAAAATCAAATTACCGAAATGTATTTTTTATAGGATGAAGTGTTTTTATTATCAAAACAAATTAAAAAAGTGAAATGTTTTTAACCCAGATTACAACTTATGAAACATAAATAATTCCGAAGCGGGATGCCTAATAATGTCATGGTTAAACATTAGAGATAATTTCATCACGCTTCGGAATTACTTAAAGAACCTTTTTTTTAAAATTAATACTCTGCATATTTAAAGTTAATTGGGAGACTAAATGGCACTTTTACTGGTCTGCCACGTTGTTTACCGGGAATCATTTTAGGCAATAAACTTACAATTCGCGAAGCTTCTTTTTCCAAAATTTTGTCAGGCCCTCTGGTTCTAATGTTAGAGACCATTCCGTCCTTATCAATAACAAAAACAACGAACACTTTGCCATGAATTCCAAGTTCTACGGCCATATCCGGGTATTTAAAGTTCTTCATAACATGCTCCATGATTTTTTTTTGGAAGCAGTCCTTAATTTCATTATTATTACCACCTTCGCATCCCGGATAAATGGGAACACTTTCAACAACAGCAAAAGGTACTTCAATGTCCTCATCAATTTCTTCGACATTCACCTCACTTACCTCAACGATTTCTATACGTTCTTCTTGAGTCATTTCCGAACTTTCAATAATCGTTTCCTCAATTTCGGCCACATCTTCAACAATTGTGATAATTTCGGGAGCAGAAGGCGGCGGCGGAGGCGGCGGCGGTGTTTTTAATTCTGTTATAGGAATATCCTCTTCCAGTTCTTCCACCATTTGAACAATATCAATAGTTATATCGGCTTTATCATACGTCTTATAGTTTAATGCATACCAACTAAAAAACAACATGATGTTAAGACCAAAGGCGAAATACAGACTACTATCTATTCCCTTTTCAAAATCCGATTTTTTTTTAATATCCATGACACCTCGTTTTATAGCATGAAATTAACCAAAACAACACCCAAATACTATGATAATTATCATGTGCATCATTAGCCTATCACATCAAATTTTATTGGTTCTAAATTAAAAAACAGGTAACTTCGTTCAATGATTTATTTAAATCATTGAACGATACATAAACTTGCATTATGTCCAATTTTAAAAACTGATAAAGAAATTATGAGAACCATACTATTATTAATCATTTTAAGTATTAACTCTATAGGCTACGGACAGCAAGATGACAGAATTACAACTATAGATTTTGTGCAGATATTAAATGACAATAAGGACGAAGCTGTATATTACTATCAGAATAACTGGAAAATTTTAAGAAATCAGGCGATAGAAAAGGGTTATATCCATTCATTTCAAGTATTGGAAACACTTTTCAGTGAGGATGAGCCGTTTCAATTGATGCTTATTACTACTTACGCTAACAAAGAACAATATGATTTAAGGGAAGATCACTTTCGGGAATTAATAAAAGAGAAAGGGGAATTGATTTTGATGAATGAAAAGAAACCAGATGAGTTCAGGAAAACTTTATTCAGCAAAGAAATGGTTAGGTATTGGAAATGAAAAGAGCATAACAAAAAATACTTGGTATTAAAACGACCGTTTATTAAGGTCGTTAAACAAACATTTCTACAAATTATCCAATTGGTTATCCTTTCCATCTTCACTAATCGTCCAAAAGAAACCTACAAAAAAGAATTGGTCTGCTGCTGGTTTTAAGGCACGCCGTGCATAATTATTGTTTACATCTGGCATATTCGCATATTGGTAGCCATTTATATTTTTAAACCCTAATACATTATTTATGGAGAAGTATAAGATTTTTTGCTGACTTATAAGATACGCCCAATTAACGCTTAAGCTATTGTATGACTTGGTTTTTTCATTTAAAAACCCTTGCGTATTTGGATTGGTGTAAGGTCGTCCTGTAGCAAAGCCGTAACTCATCCCAATCTGGCTTCTCCAATCGTTAATCCAATATTTTCCAACCACCGAAATATTATGCGTGTTTACAAAATCTGGCTGTGATGCTATGGGATAGTTTCTATAATTACGTTCGGTATCTATATACGAATAGCTCAACCAATAGTCTATATTCTTTATGCTTTTACTGTCTCGCCAAAATAAATCGATGCCTTTTGCAAAAGCATAACCCGTAGAGTTATAATTACTATCAAAACTTGCAAAGTCTGTATCGTATTTCACTAAATTATCGTAGTCTTTATAATAAGCTTCTGCTCTAAAAATCTGACCATCATCATTTATTTGATAGTTAAGAATATAATGCGATGTTTTTTGTGGTTTCAAACCATTACTGAATTTTAAGATATCGCTCGTAGGATTCTGATAAAAATCGCCATAGGCCAATGACACTTGACTTTTAGGTGAAGTTTTATAGGCGAATGACACCCTTGGCGAAACGCTAAAATCTTTAAACAGTTCGCTATACTCAAGTCGCAATCCTGTTTTAAAGGCCAGTATTTTAGATAAGAATATATCAGCTTCGGTATAGGCAGCACTAATGTTATTATTGTATCCATAACTAGCAGAAGTAAAGCTTTCGTCTGAATAATCCTCGCTAAAATCGGTAGCGAAATATTCGACTCCGAAATTAAGTTTAAAACGACTGCTTAATCTATATTTAAATTTAAGTTTGGCATGCATCGATTTTTCAGTATCCTTAATATCGATATCCATAACCTCAACATTATTTTTTCCGTGTGTATAACTGAAACCTCCAAACAAAGTCCAAGAGTCGCTTAACATACCTTGATACGAACTGTTTAAATACAAATTGTTGTTCTTCAATTTATAATGAATACCTTCAGGGTAATTAATATCTTCTTGGGTAAGCTCAAAATTAGTACTTTCAAAGGCCGTATAAACTTTTAGTAATCCATTATCAAATTTTTGACGAAACACAGCTTCTCCCGAAAAAGCCTCATAAGGTTTTTGCCAATCGTTCCTGCTTGGAAATAAGACATTATACGGTGCCAAGTTAATATATGATGCATTAACGCTAACCGAACTTTTATCCCATTTCTGGGTATTTCCAAGGGTTGCCCCAACACTCATAATACCAATATCTGTTTTCTTTTGATCTGGTTCTTCAATCGTATTTAATAACAATACACTTGACAAGGCTTGACCAAATTCGGCAGAATAACCTCCTGTAGAAAACGTGATACCATCAAATAAAAATGGCGAATAGCGACCTCGCGTTGGTGTATTGTTCGTTGTTGGCGTATAAGGTGTAAACACACGAATACCATCGATGAAAATTTGAGTTTCTTCAGCTTCACCACCACGCACAAATAAACGTCCATCTTCTGCTACAGTGGTAGTTCCGGGTAGTGTCTGTAAGGCGCCAACAAAATCGCCCAATGCACTGGCTGTAGTAACAACATCTAATGGTTTTAACACCGTAACCTTGCTATTATCGCCAGCCGAAAACGTTCCAGCGGATAACATGACAGCATCCAATGTATTAACATCTTCCCTTAATTTCACTTCCAATGCCTTCATATAGGACACATCACCAACCATACTAAAGGTTTCGTAAGACAGATATGAAATGATTAATGTTTGTGTTCCGTTTTCGGGAGTTTTAAATGAAAACTCGCCATTACCATTGGTTGTGCTGCCATCATAAGTGCCATTCAAATACACGTTAGCCCCAGCAATGATCTTGCCTTTTGTATCTGTGACCTTCCCGTTAATAAGATTTTGCGCTGGTAAATTAAAGGATAGAATAAAAATAAAAATTGATAATACTGATTTCATTTGATTGGTTTTTGTTCGTTTCTTGATAAAGCAAAATTGCAACAGAGAACCGAACTCATAAACATATACTTACCGAACTGTTAAAATTTAAAGACGAATTGAATATATTTGAAATCATAAATTACTAATTAAAATTAATTTATGCTCACTAAAACCGAAGGTTCTTTTGCTTTAATCTTCTCTATTCTTGTTGTTTTTGAGCTTATATCTGGTAGTACTGAAGCTCTGACACAGATACATTTCTTTATAAAACCTGCAATTCTTATTAGTTTAATTATTTTCTTTTGGCGTCAGTGCGGTCATCTAGCATCTAAAACAAGAAACTTAACCCTATTAGCACTTGTCTTTTCGCTTTTTGGTGATGTATTACTTTTATTTGTCGATAGGTCCGCCAATTTCTTTATGAGTGGTTTGGTTTCTTTTTTATTAGCGCATGTCATGTACATATTGGTGTTCATAATGAAAAGAAATACGTCTAAAAAAGCTGCTCCTTTTATAACCATTTTACTCCTTTATGCTTTGGGACTGTTCTATCTTTTAAAAGATGGTTTGGGCGGAATGCTTATTCCCGTTCTGGTGTATATGTCTGTAATTTTAACAATGGCAACAACAGCCTTTTTACGCAAAGGAAGTGTGAATAATAAGAGTTATATTTTGGTTTTTATTGGTGCTATTTTGTTTATGGTTTCTGATAGTTTATTAGCGCTTAATAAATTTTATATGCCCTTGCCTTTTTCAAATATAAGTATAATGCTTACCTATGCTATTGCCCAGTTATTTATTGTTTTTGGTATAAAAAAACAATCATAGACATTATCTATAACAGCCTTTTAATTAATTGTAAATCAATTATTAAAATGACTTGTATTAAACTTTTAGTTTAATTTTTTGAAAGGACGTATAATAAGCCGTGCAGCCTTATCAAAATTGATATAATTGTAGCTCCAATTAAAAAATACCACCACCCTGTTTCTAAATCCTACTAATGCCATAAGGTGAATAAACATCCAAACGAACCACGCAAAAAAACCAGCAAATTTATAGCGTTTTAAATCGACAACGGCTTTGTTTCTACCTATGGTTGCCATGGTGCCTTTATCGTGATATGTGAATGGTTTTAATGGTTTTCCTTTAATGAGTTTAATAAGGTTATTTCCTAAAAGTTTGCCTTGTTGAATGGCCGGTTGAGCGACTTGCGGATGCCCATTCGGGAATGCTTCTGTTTCCATGAGTGCAATATCACCCAAAGCAAAAATGTTGTTATAACCTTCCACCTGATTAAAATGGTTTACTTTATAGCGATTCGCACGTTCTAAAAGCGAAGAAGCTGTCAAGCCCTTTACGGGATCTCCAGTAACACCTGCTGCCCAAATTAAAGTTTCTGATTGAAGTTGCAAACTGGAGTTGGTAACAACTGTTTTTCCGTCGTAATTCTTAACAAAGGTATTGCAGTGCACATGTACCCCGAGTTGCTTTAAAAACTGTTCTGCTTTTTTAGACGCATGTTCGCTCATTGGTGGCAAAACCCTATCATTACCCTCAAGTAAATGTATGTGCATATCGCTTGCGTTTAAATCGCGATAATCTCTTGGTAAAATATGATTTTTTAATTCGGCTATCGCGCCAGCCAGCTCTACGCCCGTAGGTCCGCCTCCAACAATCACAAAATTTAATAAGGCATGGCGTTCATCTGTAGTATCGGCAATAGCGGCTTTTTCAAAATTTTGCAAAATCAAACTCCGAATGTTCAGTGCTTGAGGCACCTTTTTCATTGGCATACTATACGCTTCAATCATTTTATTACCAAAGTAATTGGTTTTAGTTCCAGTTGCAATCACCAGATAATCGAACGACAGCTTTCCTATATCGGTAATTATTTCATTTGTATCAGTATCAATTTGTTCAACTTTGGCTAAACGGAAGAATGAATTTTTATGTTTTTTAATAATCTTCCGAAGTGGATATGCAATAGAATCAGGTTCTAATCCTGCAGAAGACACTTGATATAATAAGGGTTGAAACGTATGGTAATTATGTTTGTCCAATAGCACCACTTGTACTTGTTTATTGGCTAAAGATTTAGCGATGCTTACACCAGCGAAACCACCACCGATAATAACAATTCTTGGTAAGTCTGATTTAGGGATGTTCATAGTAATTTTATCTTTAGCAAAATTAGTGAATACTAAAGATTTATAATAGCCGATTATCTGTTATATTTGAATACAACTATAACAAATTCTTATTATGAAAACTATCAGTTTTAGCATAATGTTTATGCTTTTATGCTTCAATATTAATGCCCAGAAAAACCTAGATAATGTCCTAACTGAATTAGAAGCACAAACCTCCTTTTATGGCGATATAGCACATACTATTTGGAATTATGCCGAAATGGGATACCAGGAAGAAAAGAGTAGTGCTTTACTTCAAAACACTTTAAAAGATGAAGGATTCAAAATCGAAGCCGGAGTTGCTGGAATCCCAACAGCTTTTATAGCAGAATATGGTTCTGGAAGTCCGATAATTGGAATTTTGGGAGAGTACGATGCGCTTCCTGGCTTATCACAACAAGCAGTGGCAGAAAAAAAATCGGCTGATGGGAAAGCGGGTCATGCTTGTGGGCATCACTTATTTGGGGCTGCATCAACAGCGGCTGCAATAAGTGTGAAAAACTGGCTAAAAGAAAATAATATACTAGGCACAATTCGTTTTTATGGTTGTCCTGCAGAAGAAGGCGGATCGGGGAAAGTATATATGACGCGTACAGGGCTATTTGATGATGTTGATGCGATATTAAACTGGCATCCAAGTAATCAAAACAGTGCCAGTCCTAGAATTGCATTGGCGAATAAATCCGCCAAATTTAGATTTTATGGTGTATCGGCACATGCAGCAGGAGCACCGGAAAAAGGTCGCTCTTCATTAGATGCTGTTGAAGCTATGAACTATATGGTAAATATGATGCGCGAACACATTCCACAGGAAGCCCGGATTCATTATGTCATTACCGATGGTGGAAAAGCACCAAATGTAGTACCGGATTTTGCCGAAGTTTATTATTATGCAAGGCATCCAAATAGAGATAACGTTATAGATATTTTCGACAGGCTTATTAAGGCTTCCAAAGGTGCTGCTCTAGGAACGGATACAACTACCGACTATGAAATGATTGGAGGCACTCACGAAATGTTGCAAAATTTAACGCTTCAGAAAGTAATGTATGATAATTTGGTAAAAGTTGGCGGATATACTTACACAGCTGAAGAAAAGGCATTTGCGGAAAAAATTTCAAAAAGCTTAAATGAAAAGTCTTTAGACGTATCTTTCATTGAAGGCGTTGTACCATTTAGTACTGAAATGAATCCTAAAGGTTCTGGATCTACCGATGTTGGTGATGTTAGTTTTGCTGTCCCAACAGTTGGTTTACGAACAGCCACATGGGTTCCGGGTACTCCGGCGCATAGTTGGCAAGCAGTGGCAGCTGGTGGTACGAGTATTGGCACAAAAGGCATGATGGTCGCCGCCAAAACTTTAACCGCTACAGCCATTGAGCTATTTTCAAATTTAGATATTATAGAAAAAGCTAAAGCCGAATTTTTAGAATCTCGAGGACCTGACTTTAAATATATTCCTTTACTTGGGGATCGAGCACCGGCCTTAGATTATAGAAATTAAATAACGTCCTTCTTTTGTAACATTTTATATTGTAAAGCTACTTACAGAGTAACTAACGAATCACATTGACCAAAGAACTAGAACATAATTTTGTTGAATTGCTCGAGAAGCATCAAAATATTGTACATAAGGTATGCCGTTTGTATACCAATAATTATGATGCTCACAACGATTTGTTCCAGGAAATAACCATACAGCTTTGGAGAGCATACCCCAAGTTTCGCGGTGATGCAAAGTTTAGTACTTGGATGTATCGCGTTGGCTTGAATACAGCCATTACCTTATACCGAAAATCGAAGCGCACTATAAACACGCAAGAGTTTGATGCTGTTCAATTTAAGGTATCAGCCGAAGATTATGACGATACCGAAGAGCAGCAATTAAAACTCCTGTATAAGGCTGTCCACCAACTAAACGATATTGAAAAAGCACTTGTCTTTTTGTATTTAGAAGATAAGAATTATAAAGAAATAAGTGAAACCATGGGTATAAGCGAGGTTAATGCGAGAGTGAAAATGAATCGTGTTAAAACAAAGCTTAAAACCATATTAAATCCGTAATCGTATGGATGAATTAGAATTATTAAAGAAGGATTGGAAAAAGGAAAATGGCTCGTTTCCTAAACTATCATATAACGATATATATAAGATGATCCTGAAAAAATCGTCTTCCATTGTGAAATGGATATTTATTATAAGTCTTTTAGAATTTGTGTTTTGGGGATTAATTTCCGTTTTACTAAAGGACACAAAGAGCATGCAACGCTTTGAAACCTATGATGCCGATTATATATTAATCCCGATGGCAGTTATTGGTTACATTATACTCGCCTATTTCTTTTATCTGTTCTTTAAAAATTATAGAACTATTTCGGCAACAGACAACGCTAAAGTATTGATGGAAAACATTTTAAAAACTAGACGAACGGTAAAACAATATGTCGCTTTTAATTTAATTTATTTAGTGTTAGCAACTATTGTAGTACTCTTTATAGAGTTTGATAAAGATCAACTACTTATTACTCAAGCACAACAAGCAGCCGCAGATGGTGAAGCTTTTAAATTCTATGCCCTTATCATAATTACAACCGTTTTACTATTAGTGCTTGCCGTTGGACTTTTATTATTGTTTTATTGGTTAGTGTACGGCATCCTTTTAAAACACTTAAACAGAAATTATAAAGAGCTTAAAAAACTAGAAGCGTAGCTAGTTGTTGGGTGCTTCCTCCTTCACCATGGCTTGGGAGGACGCAAGGTGTTAGGTGAAATTAAATAAATGAAAATTTAAATACCATGATAACTCTTTTAGCTTCTAACAATACTGCCGAATATCACTAAAACTCATATTGATAACTGTAAACTGAATACTAACTTACCACTTGCGCTGTTTATTAAGTTCCTCCTGAACTTCCAGCTCTTTTTGTGCGATTACTTTTAAAAAGGAAGGATGTTGCTCAATGGCATATTCAATTTTCTCTACAATATCTGCAATAGGTTCGTTGTCGTAATCAATGTCAAGCGGTGCTTTAATTTCAAAAGTCTGTAAAATATTTTTCTTTTTAATACGCAATCCTTTTTTATCGAACGATCGTCTAAAGCCATCAATAACAATTGGCACAACTATAGGTTTATAACGTTTAATAATGTGTGCCGTGCCTTTTCTAATAGGCTTAAATGGCGTTGTAGTGCCTTGAGGGAATGTAATAACCCAACCGTCGTCCAGTGCTTTCCCGATACTGGAAATATCGCTCATTTTAACCTGTCTGTTTACGTCTTGTCCTTCGGCTCTCCAGGTGCGTTCTATACTTATCGATCCTACATACGCCAATATTTTTGGCAACAAACCATCTTTCATGGTTTCTTTTGCCGCAACATAATATAAGTTAAGTTTTGGATTCCATAAATAGCCTACATTCTTTATAGAGTCCACGCGACCACTTAAACTCGCGTTAAAGACGTGGTACATAGACACCACATCGGCAAAATAGGTTTGATGGTTTGATATAAATAAAACGTTGTTGTCCGGCAAGTTTTTTATGACTTCAGAACCTTCTATGTGCAATTCGTTAAAGCCTCTAAACCGCCTATGCGTGATAGCACCTAAAATTCTGATGAGCCATTTTTTAAAAAAAAGGATATGTCCAAAAGGATTTCGTTTAAATAATCCCATAGTTGTTTTTGATATTAATCGAATTCACAAAGATAAAAAAACTGAACTACTCTAGGGTTGCTTTTAATAAATCCTTTATTTCACTTAACATCATAGCTGTTGCGCCCCAAACAACATGACCATTAAGTTTAAATGCAGGAACTTCGACATCAACCTTATAGGTGGTCGACACCAACTTCATTACAATGTTCTCGTCATCAAAAAAATGTTTCAATGAAACCTCAATCAATGCCTCAACTTCATCTTCCTGCTTTATAAATTGTGGAGTGCTTTTAGAAATTCCTAAAAAGGGTTTAACATAAAAATTACTGGGTGGAATATAAACTTCGGTCAATTCTCGTAAAACCTCAATATGTTTTACCGGAACTCCAATTTCTTCATACGTTTCCCTAACTGCAGCATCTTCTAACGATTGGTCCTGTGCCTCCAATTTTCCGCCGGGAAATCCGACTTGAGCAGAATGTACACCATTATACGTTTTCCGAAGAATTAAAACCAGTTTGGTTTCATGATTTTCATCAGGATAAAACAATGCCAAAACACCTGCTTTTTTCGGGTTCTTCATGGCTTCCTTTTGTTTTTTCAACAATTCAATTCTAAAAGGCGGCGACATTTTAAATTGAGAAGCTTCGGCTGGTAAAGGGATATTCTTTATTTTTGATATCGATATTAAAAATTCATCAAAATTCATCTATGCGAGCCCATAATGGGCATTTTATTAATAAACTACCTCGACGCAAGCATACGAGGTATTAAATTGAGTTTGCAATGCAAACATCCTGAATTCCGACCCAGAGGGTCGGGGAATTAAACCAAGTCTTCTCGTCTGCCATAGCGGAACGCAAAGGAGGATTAAACCACTATAATAATGAGATTTATATTCATTTTTTGTTTTTTTATTCTATTTCTGAACTGTGAAGATAAAGAATCTAAAAATATTCCAACTAAAACTGAAAAGTCAAAACCTAAAAAGGTATCGAAGTCTGTTGAATCTAAAAGAGAATTTCCCGTACTTACTGATAAAAATGCCATGGAATTCTTTTTAAAATATGAAAAAGAACATAAGGAAAACAAGGTGAGAATTACAACCGAGTTTGGCGACATAGATATTTTATTATTTGATAAAACAAAATTCCATCGTGCCAACTTCATCTTTTTAACCAAACAACACTATTTTGATGGCACCCAATTTTATAGGGTCATCAATAATTTTATAGTTCAGGCAGGAAATAGTGATGACATGAAAATCGCTAAAAAGCGCAGAAAAATAGGAAGGTATTTACTGCCAACCGATACCAAGCGAGGCTACAAACACGACAGAGGTGTTATTAGTATGCCGAGTGGCGAAATTGACAATCCGCATAAATTAGCTTCGCCTTTCGAATTCTTTATTGTACAGCAACAAGGCGGTGCACATTTTCTTGATGGCGATTATACCATTTTTGGAAAAGTAATTAAAGGCATGGATGTTGTTGATAAAATTGCAGCTCAAGAAACCGATAATTCTGATTGGCCTTTGCATAATATTTATATAAAAAAAGTCGAGATTATAGACTAGAACAGAGAAAAAAAGAGAAGAGAATAAAGAAAAAAGATGCTGTCTAAAACAGATATCATGTTTCCCTTTTACGATTAAAAAGGTCTGCCTCTATTTTTTAACTTTTGTTATTATAGATACTGGGCAATGCAATTTTAAACTTCACGGCAATTAAACGTACCGTAATGACAATGCCTCCGGCAATTATAAATATAAAATTCTCATTAATTGGCAAGTAACGTAAAAGAAAATAGGTTGCCCCGCCTAAAATACAAGCTGTTGCATAAATTTCCCTTCTAAAAATCACTGGGATTTCGCTACAAAGCATATCGCGTAGAACACCACCAAAACACGCCGATATCGTCCCTAATGCGACGCAAATAACAGGATGTAAGCCTGCGGTTATTCCTTTTTCAACACCAACAACGGTGTACAGACCAATACCTATGGTATCAAATAAAAACAAGGAAGTTCTTAAATAATTAATTTTATTCCTAAAAATAACGGCAAAAATTACCGACACAATAATAACATAGGAATAGGTCATATCCACCATCCAACTTACGGGTGTATGACCAATAAGTAAATCTCGGAGCGTACCTCCACCAATGGCGGTAACAAATGCAATAATAAGAATTCCAAAAGGATCCATCTTTTTATTGATTGCGATAAGCACACCCGAAATCGCGAAGGCTATAGTACCTAGTATATCTATAAAATAAAACATGTTTCAAAATTAATATATTTCTATTTAGTAGAAAGGAATATTGAAAAACAGTTATTTTAAAAAACACTTCATCATTAAAAATCTACAATTGAGGAAGAACAATTATTAATCACTTGGTTTTTGTGTAATATTTGTCCCATCAAATTATTTAAACAACTTAAAACTAAAAATCATGAAGACATTATCACTAATTATCACTTTGTTTTTTGCAATCACTTTAAGTAATGCTCAAGATGAGCAAGGCAAAAACATTACGGTCACTGTTGCAAACGCAAGCAACGACAACGGCGTTCTTAAATTTTCTTTACACACTATCGATACCTTTATGAAAGGTCCTGGTATAGCTACCGTTGATAGTAAAATTGAAAACGGAGAAACAGTGGCTACATTTAATAATGTAAGTCCCGGTACTTATTTTATTATGGTAATCCATGATGAAAATGAAAATGGCACGATGGATTTTGGAGCCGATGGCCGACCAACAGAAGCTTACGGCATGTCTAATAATCCTCCTAAATTTGGTCCTCCACTATTTGATCAAGGAAAATTTGACCTTAGTACTGAAGGTATTGAAATGTCAATTCAACTATAACATTATTTATTGAAAACAAAGAAAAGTGACTACGTGTCGCTTTTCTTTGTTTAAAACTCGTTTAAACCTTTTCGTTTAACCAGGCTTTCATCATCCAAATTGTTTTTTCCTGTTCAGTAATAAAATCACTCATCATGGCAATAGTGCCTTCATCGCTGGAATCTCCAGATTTAATTAAAATCTGGCGTTCTATTTTTAGCAACTCCGCTAAAGAATCTACAATTAATCGTACCGCTTTTTCGTCTTGCGAAATATTCTTTCCTATCGGCACTTTAGCATGCTTTGTATAATCTTCAAATGTATGCAAAGGTGTTTCGCCCAAGGTTAAAACACGTTCGGCAATAAGATCAACTTTTATATTAGCATCATTATATAGCTCTTCAAATTTTACATGAAGATCAAAAAAACGTTTCCCCATGATATTCCAGTGGATGCCCCGTAAATTCTGATAATATATTTGAAAGTTTGCTAGCAAACCATTCAAATCATTTGCTAAATCTTTCGTTTTATTGGTGTCCAATCCTAAACTATTAAAACTCATAATATCTTATTTAATTATTTACCACAAATTTAATCTATAATTAACATCTTGCTCAATAGCTTTTATTGATAGTTTTTATATTTTTATAGCCTAAATTGATAAGCATGACGATTACACAACTATCCTACGTTTTGGCCGTTGCCGAACAGCAAAATTTCACAAAAGCTGCCGAAAAATGTTTCGTAACACAACCCACATTAAGTATGCAAATTCAAAAACTAGAAGATGAATTGGACATTCTTATTTTTGACCGAAGTAAAAAGCCTATCGAACTTACAGATGTAGGACGTAAAATTGTGACTCAAGCGCGCAATATTGTCAATGAATCCTATAGAATTAAAGATATTGTAGATCAGCAAAAGGGATTTATTGGCGGTGAATTTAAACTGGGCATCATTCCAACGGTTATGCCTACATTATTACCCATGTTTTTAAAAGCATTCATTAAAAAATATCCGAAAGTAAAACTTAAAATTGAAGAGTATACCACCGAAGAAATCATTTCCAGGATAAACGATGGACACCTAGATGCTGCCATTGCCGCGACACCTTTAGAAAATGAAAATATTAAAGAACGTGTTTTATTTTTCGAACCTTTTGTTGGCTACATACCTAGCAACCATAGACTTAATGGCAAGAAAAAAATTAGCATCGGCGATTTAGAACTTAATGATATGTTGCTTCTAGAAGATGGCCATTGTTTTAGAGAAGGCGTTATTAATTTGTGTAAAGTATTTAAAAATCATTTAGATGATAATTTTCAATTGGAAAGTGGTAGCATAGAAACTTTAATAAAACTTTCTAATGAAGGATTAGGAATGACGCTTCTACCCTATTTACATACTTTAGATATCCATCCTGACAATAGAACGAATCTACACTATTTTAATGAGCCATCACCTGCCAGGGAAGTGAGTATTATCTATCATAAGAGTGAACTCAAAATGCAGATTATTGAAGCACTGCAAGATGTTATATCAGGAATTATTCGAGGCGCTATAGCCTTCCACAATGTAGAAATAATAAGCCCTTTACCTAAATAGAAAAAGCGACCTTTCGATCGCTTTTAGGTTATGCTTTTAAATAAATTAAACATTGATTTAATTCTGGGTTCTGCAATATTAAAGACTGAATAAAAATTTTAAGCTCTTCAATCTCGTAAGGTAATAAACGTGTTACCGCTTTTTGAACCTCTTTGCAGAACAACGTAGCATCAAAACTTACTTTGTTAAGTACTGTTTTGGTGTACTCGAACATTGCTCTTGACATAATTAATGTTAGGGTTAAATTAAAAAAAATAAAAAAAAGTAGAAGTACGTATAGGCAATGTGTTTTAGCTATTAATCGCAATAAATATAAGGAAAATTATGCTTCATAATGAAATTCGTCGTTAAAATGTTGTTAACATTTTACTGTTAAAACCTATTATCACCATCTAAAATATCGCCTAAACCACCGAGAATACTGCCTTCACCCTTATCTTTTCCTCCTCCTTTTGGTGCGCTTGCCAATACCCGATTTGCAAGTCGGCTAAATGGTAACGACTGTATATAAACTGTTCCTGGCCCTTGTAATTTAGCAAAGAACAAGCCTTCGCCACCAAATATGGTGTTTTTAATACCGCCTACAAATTCAATGTCGTAATCTATGTCTTGGCTAAAGCCAACAATACAACCCGTATCAACACGAAGTATCTCACCAGCCTGTAGCACCTTTTTGGCCATAGTGCCACCAGCATGAACAAAAGCTTTTCCATTGCCTTCCAGTTTTTGCATTATAAAACCTTCACCTCCAAAAAGCCCACGGCCTAAACGTTTGCTAAATTCTATACCAATACTTACACCTTTTGCTGCACATAAAAATGCATCCTTTTGGCAAATAAATTTCCCACCAAAATCGGTTAAATCGATGGGTAAAATTTTCCCTGGATAAGGAGATGCAAAAGAAACGTTTCGTTTTCCCGAAAGGTCATTATAAAAAGCAGTCATAAACAAACTCTCGCCAGTAAGTATGCGTTTTCCTGCGCCCAAAATAGACCCTAGGAAGCCTTCATTCTTTTTAGAGCCATCGCCAAAAATAGTTTCCATCTTAATCCCATCGTCCATCATCATAAAACTTCCGGCTTCGGCAACGACGCCTTCTTGCGGATCAAGTTCTATTTCTACGTATTGCATTTCTTCGCCGTAAATTCTGTAATCTATTTCGTGTGCTGTCATTTTATTAAGTTTATACGTTGATTTGTTTATATGTTGATTTGTTTGGTATTTCGTTACAGCCGTAAATCAAATTCCAAAAAATAAATTCCAAATTCCAAGTTTTTAATGCAAACAAATTGTAACTGCTCCTGAAGAATGAATACTCTTTACTATAACCTTAAAGCTAATTGCTTTTAAGTTTAAGCGTCCATTCAAAATTAAAGTTTGACACTTCTACGCCATCAGCATTGGTTCCAACAGCTTTCATCCAAATGGTCTGCCCTTCGTTAGTTTCAATAGCTTTAGCAATTGCCACATTCACTTTATTACCATCAAGACATACAAACGAGATTCTACCAATGGCTTTCTTGACAAATGTGGCATTATTGGTTGCGACCAACATTGAAATGTTTCTGCCACTTTCCCTAATTTTTTTCATTACCAATGCGCCGGTGGTCAATTCGGCTGCCATACCTTGTACAGCCCAAAACATCGATTTAAACGGGTTCTGGTTTATCCATTTATACTTAACCGATGTTATACATTTAACATTATCAATATATTTTGTCCTTACACCACAAAAGTAAGCTGCTGGTAATTTGAACATAAGAAAAGCGTTGAGTTTACTAGGTGTTATCTTCATTTCGGCTTATTAATTTCATCAAAAATAATCAATATTTTCAATATGATTAAATGTTAATGTTTTGTTAAATTTAGTACTATGTTTTGCATAATACCTTCTTTTGTATATATATTTGCATAAGATATTACTATATACTTTAATTATGTTAACCACAACTCATAAAAATTTAGCTGCGATAATTCATTTATCTACATTTTCAAAGTTCTTTATTCCGCTTGGAAATTTCATATTACCAATTATACTTTGGACAATGAATAAAGATAAATCGGATTTTGTAGATAAGCACGGTAAACAAGCCATAAATTTTCAGTTAAGCATTTTGCTCTATACCATTATTATTTGTTGTATGACCATTCCGCTATTTTTATTTGGGGTGTTAAACTCGGTGAGTTTTCCAGAGTTCTGGAATGCATACGATTTCGATTTTCATTTATCACGGCGTGACAGTTTTAATGTCGTACTATTCACCATAATTGCCGGATTGCTTGTTGCCGCAGCATTTATCTTCGAAATTATATTCGTCATTATAGCCACGAGTAAAGCAAATCAGGGTGAACCCTATAAATA
This sequence comes from uncultured Flavobacteriaceae bacterium, assembly GCA_964195015.1. Taxonomy (GTDB): domain Bacteria; phylum Bacteroidota; class Bacteroidia; order Flavobacteriales; family Flavobacteriaceae; genus CAXMOQ01. The sequence continues at coordinate 28,807 of CAXMOQ010000015.1, forward strand.
TCCAATAACCATCAATTTTTTAAAATAATTTATGCTGAACTAGTTTCAGCAACATCATCAATCAGTGAATCAATCATCAATCAAAAAATGAACAGTTATAACAAATTTAAATTCTATATCAGATGAAATCGACAAGATTACATACGATCCATGGAAGAAAAACAAATCTGAACACATGAAAATAGAAAACACAAAAGCACAAATGCGAAAAGGCGTTTTAGAATACTGCATCCTTTCCATCCTAATAGATGACGATGCCTATGTTGCAGAGATTCTAAGCACTCTAAAAGATGCAAAGCTGCTAGTTGTGGAAGGCACAATTTATCCTTTGCTAACCCGATTAAAAAACGCTGGTCTTCTTAATTATCGTTGGGAAGAATCTACATCTGGACCTCCAAGAAAATATTATGGTTTAACCGAAACCGGCAAACTATTTTTAAACGAATTGAACACCACTTGGAGCGAATTACACCATGCCGTTAACCTAGTAACAAGACAAAAAACTACAAAAAAATGAATAAGACAGTCAATATAAATTTAGGAGGTATCTTTTTTCACATCGATGAAGATGCATACTCAAAATTACAACGCTACCTTGAGGCTATTAAACGCTCATTCACAGATTCCCAAGGGCGCTCTGAAATTATTGCAGACATCGAAGCACGTATCTCTGAATTGTTCACCGAACGTATAAAAGATGAAAAACAAGTGATTTTAATGTCGCAAGTAGAAGAGGTTATTACCATTATGGGACAGCCTGAAGATTATCTTGTTGATGAGGAGATTTTTGAGGACGAGCCACACCCGAAACAAAAAAGCTCATCAACAAGAAAATTATTCAGAGATACCGAAAACGCATACATTGGCGGCGTATCGTCTGGTCTTGGTCATTATTTCAATGTCGATTCTTTATGGATTCGTTTGGCTTGGGTCATTTTAGTTGTACTTGGTTTTGGTACAGGAATATTCATATACATACTGCTTTGGATCTTAATGCCAGATGCACAAACTACAGCCGACAAACTTGCCATGTCGGGAAAGCCTATTAACATTACTAACATAGAAGAAAAAGTAAAAGAAGGATTTAGTAATGTTAAAGATAGTATTGAAGGTGCTGCAGATAAAGTAAAAAACAAAGATTATAATAAAGCAGGTGATAAAATTAAATCGGGTTCAAGATCATTTTTTGATGCCATAGGGAGCATTGTTATGTTCTTCTTTACTATTGTTGCAAAATTTATTGGTATCATCTTAATGATTGTAGGTGCTTCAACTTTTATAGCCCTATTTATTAGTTTATTTTCTGTAGGCACTTCATCATTCTTTAGCCCTTGGTGGATGGATTATGTACTTTCAGTAAACACTAGCGGTATCCCTATTTGGCTCATATCAATCATGGTGTTTTTCCTTGTCGGAATTCCATTCTTTTTCATCTTTTTATTAGGGTTGAAAATTCTGGTAAACAATTTAAAATCTATAGGCAACGTTGCTAAATTCTCATTATTAGGGCTCTGGCTAGCCTCTTTTCTAACATGCATAGTGCTTTGTATTGTGGCTTTCCCAGAACATACACTAGACGAAAGTGTTATTGATAGAACAGAAATAAATATTACGAGTTCTGATACTTTAAGAGTGAAAATGGCATCTAATGATATGTATTCCAAAACCTCGCATCGTAATAATGACTTTAGAATTGTTCATGATGAAAACGATGTTAAGAAAATTTACTCTAGCGATGTTAGACTTATTTTCAGATCGACAACAGATTCTGTTGCAACTATAAGCATTGATAAAAATGCACATGGTAAAAGCTTTCAAGATGCTAGGGCGAATGCCAACAAGATTGAGTATAACTATACTTTTGAAGGAAACGAATTATTATTAGATTCTTATTTGCTTACCATTTTTGAAAATAAATTCAGAGATCAGGAAGTAGAAATTATCTTGTATTTACCAGAGGGCAGTGTTCTTTATGTTGATGACAACACTTATTATTTCCATAGAAACAGAAGTTACCATAATGATATTTTAGACAATGGTATGGAAGAGCATTATTTAAGAGTTGTTGAAGACGATGTAATTTGTTTAGATTGTACCGAAGACGAAAACTTTAAAGTGAAAGTAGATTTGCATGGTGACGACTCCAAATTCAAAATAGACGAAGATGGCTTACAGATAAAAAATGAAGACCTCAACATTAAGGTAGATGATGATGGCATTCTAGGCGAAGATGACGATGTTAAAGTTAAAATAGATTCAGACGGTATAAACATAGAATCGAAGGACAATTAACGATTCATCATCAATAAAATACAATTCAGAAACGTAAAATAGAAAACAACTCTGTTTTTATAGACATTTGAAAAGAAAATCAACAAGTGCTGAACTCGATTCAGTATCAAATCAACTCATACTGAATTAGTTTCAGTAGCAAAAAAACCAAATTATGACAACACTAACAAAAATCATCGTATCAACCTTATTAAGTTTGACAATGTTTTCGTGCAATTTCGATGCTCATTTTGGCACCGGGGTTCGCGGAAATGGGAATGTACAATCTGATGACAGAGCCATTAACAGTTCTTTTAATTCTATTAAAGCAACCGAAGGGCTTGATGTTTATTTAACGCAAAGTGACACGGAAAGTGTAAGAGTTCAAGCCGACGAAAACCTACATGATTTAATTGTTGTAGAAGTTGAAGACAACGAACTTAAAATATATACCAAAGAAAACATTGGTTATGCATCTGCAAAAAAAGTTATGGTAAGTTTTAAAAGTGTATCAAAAATTACTTCCACTAGTGGAAGCGATGTGTATTCAACAAATACCATTTCTGCTGAAAGTTTGGAATTAAGAACAACTAGCGGAAGCGATATGGAATTAGAGGTAAACACAAATTCATTGGATTGCAAATCAACCAGTGGTAGCGATTTACGTTTATCTGGAAAAACCAATAAACTTTATGCCGTAGCAACTAGTGGCAGTGACATTAACGCTGGAAAGCTAAATGCACAAACAAGTAATGTTAAAGCCACCAGTGGTGCCGATATTACAGTAAACACATCTTTCGAATTAAATGCAAAAGCAACAAGTGGTGGCGATATTACCTATTTAGGCAGCCCGGAAAAAGTAAGCAAAAGCGATGGTGTTTCTGGCAGTATCAGAAAACAATAAAACTAACCAACCATTTTAATCAACCAAAAAACCGAAGCAAATTGCTTCGGTTTTTTATATGTTAATTGCCAACAACCTTAACCTATTAATCACATTCTCTGGTACATTTAAATCCTCATTGACCCAAGTATGAGCATGACCTTTATAATGCATTCCTAAATAGGATGCAGTTTCTTCAAATGGCATAACAAAACCATCTAAAATAGTGTCATCAGACGCACAACTTAGAACGGCCATGTTCTTTCCTCTTAATTGTCTTCCAATCGGTTTATTTTCTCCTTTAAGTAAATCTGAAATTCTATCCAAAAAAGTTTTTAATTGTGCACTCATTGTGTACCAATAAATAGGCGTTGCGAAAACAATGGTATCATATTCCAGTACCCTTTTTATCAAACCTAAAAAATCGTCATCTTTATTTTTAAACTCATAATCAAAATATCCTATCTCGAAATTATTCAAGTCAATAATATCAATATCCTTTTTAATAGTTATTAACTCATCTATTACTCTTCTGGTATTACCGTCCGACCTCGAACTTCCTAAAATTACTACTGTTTTATTGCTCATCACTAATTAAAAAACCTCGCATTAGCGAGGTTTTTATAAAAATTATATATTAATATCAAACTTCGATCGTCGCTTCTTTAGCAGCTAAATAGCGTTCGGCATCAAGCGCTGCCATGCAACCAGTACCTGCAGCTGTAACGGCTTGCCTGTACACATGATCGGCAGCATCACCACTCACAAAGACGCCTTCAATATTTGTTTTCGATGTTCCTGGCACATTTATGATATAGCCTGTTTCATCCAATTCTAAAAAGTCCTTAAAAATATCGGTGTTTGGTTTATGGCCAATGGCGGCAAAAAATCCTGTGGCTGGAATATCGATAACCTTGCCAGTTTCATTATGCTTGGCACGAACACCTGTAACCACTTGTCCATCACCTAGTACTTCTACAGTTTGTGTATTGAGTCGAATCTCTATATTCTCTGTGTTTCTTACTCTGGCTTCCATAATTCGAGAGGCTCTAAAAGCATCGCGTCTTACTAACATGGTTACTTTTTTACAAAGCTTTGACAAGTAATGTGCTTCTTCGCAAGCCGAATCTCCAGCACCTACAATCACGACTTCTTGACCTCTGTAAAAGAAACCATCACACACGGCACAAGCTGAAACGCCTCCTCCTAATTTCAAATATTTTTGCTCGGATTCTATTCCTAAATATTTAGCGGCTGCTCCAGTAGAAATTATCACAGTATCACAATGAATCTCTTTAGTTTCGTTTACCCATACTTTATGCACATCGCCAGAAAAATCTACTTTAGTAATCCAGCCATCACGCACATCAGTCCCAAAACGTTCAGCTTGTGCCTGTAACTCAATCATCATTTCCGGTCCCGTAATCCCTTGTGGATATCCTGGGTAATTTTCTACATCAGTAGTCGTAGTTAATTGACCTCCTGGTTGTATTCCCTTATATAACACGGGAAACATATTAGCTCTGGCTGCATAAATAGCTGCTGTATAACCAGCAGGCCCTGAACCTATAATTAAACACTTTACTTTTTCTATTGTATCAGACATAATTGTATTATTATTTATAACAAAGCAAAAGTAGCTTTTTTGACAAAAAGCTTACATAGAAGTTATCAACAGTTTTTATGAAAAGATAACGATTAACTATACTTTCTTGTCTTAAATTCGAAATATATAGAATAAACTAATTGTCATGGTCAAAAAAACAACGTATTTTTTTATTTTAATTTTTTTTTACAT